>CAZJLZ010000127.1:0-2895 GCA_964546775.1 uncultured Cryomorphaceae bacterium
GGCACAAACTAGTTTACGAGCATCATCACCGACCTGTTGAATAATTTCTGGATGCTGAACCAGGTGTTCGATAACCCGCACAAATTCTTTAGGTGTGTTTGCAATAAACAAATGTTTACCACTTTCATAATCGATACCTTCAGCTCCTATTGAGGTAGAAATAATGGTTTTCCCAACGGCCATTCCCTCAATAATTTTAACACGAATTCCACCAGCTGACAACAAGGGTACAACCATGATCGAATGTTGATTCATGAATTCATAAGCATCATCTACTTCACCCACCACCACTAAATTTTTATCCTTACGGACTTTAATTTCTTCGGGCATTTTACGGCCGGCAAGGTGTAATTCTATGTCCAATGATTTTTTTTGTACCAACGACCACACCTCGTCGAGAAACCATGTAACGCCCTCCAGGTTGGGTGTCCAGTCCATGGATCCCAGATGAAAAAGCGAGAGGTTGACAGATTCAGGTTTGCAATATTTTATTTTTTCGGTATCCAGACCAAATGGAATGGTTTTAATAGGTCCGCGGAAACCGAGATCCAGATATTTTCTTTCATCGCTTTTGCTGATGGCAACAATCCCGTCTACCTGAGAGAATATCTTTAACTCATAATTTTTTAATTGCTTCGCAAGTAGCCGTAGATAGGATTTTTTTGCAGGATTCCGTGATCCCCGCGCGACGCGTTCCCAAATGATGTATTCCAGATTGTGGGAGCGCAATACCACATTACCTTTCGAAAATCTTCGGATGGTGTCGATATATGGGGTCATGAATAGACTTTCCAGCAAAACCACATCAAAAACTTCTGCCTGCAACACTCCCTGAAGTTTCATGTCAAAATCAGCAGAGAAGAAACGGCTGATGTTGTAGGAATCCTGCGTGATGAGGTTGGAAAAGGCATCTACCAGATTAATTTTTGTGTCTACAAAAACCGATTCTATACGGGTGGAGGACAGGTAATGGTCGTCAAGGTATACACCGTCAAAGCTGTGTTTGTGCGTGTGAATTGTAAGGATTTTGAGGTCGTGACCTTGTCGGATTAATCCTTCAGAAATGTTGTTCATTGCTATGCAACCTCCATCTCTTGGCGGATTTGGAGGTTTGTGGCACAACTGCAATATTTTCATTTTCTCTTTAACTTCAGTTTTCTGAGCATCCGATCCCATCCACCTGGTTGAAAAAGCGAAGCATCACGGGTTGCCCGAAGGGTCAAAAATACGCTAATCGGTAATAAAATGAAGGTGCTTAACCACATGCCACTGAATGAATCGATAACTCCGGTTTTGGCCATTTTTTCACCTGTGATTGAAGTAATGTGGAAGAGCAAAAAGAAAAGAACAGAAATCACTACCGGTAAACCCAGTCCACCCTTTTTAATCAAGGCACCCAGTGGAGCGCCTATAAAGAAAAAGACCATGCAGGCAAAGGGTAAGGTGAGTTTACGATGCCATTCATTAAAATGACGAGTGATATAGGTTATGCGGTTTTGCATTTCCTGATGGACGGCTTGGGTATGATTTTCACTATTTTGCACACTATTCAGTGCAATGGTTACAATACGCCGTTTTGATTGATAATCCAGCTCACTGAAAAAATCCTCCTTTTTAACCGAAACCAGATCAGTCTTATTCGAATCGTTTCTGAGACTGACTGTGCGATTTAAATACGTGTAATAATCCTGTTCACGCTGGGCATACAGACTGTATAAACTGTCGATGGATTCGCGAAGTTGACCCATGGTCAACATCTGCATGTGATTTTTCCATTGATCTTCATCGGACCTTTGCAACAGGAAACCAGACATATCAATCCGAAGTATGTCCTTTTCAAAGTGATTCCGAACCAATGGATAATTCGATTTTTTACTTTGGTCAGAACCGGATTCATCATATGAATAACCATCCTGTAGCGTCAAAATCAGAAATCGCTTGTCAACGGTTTGTTCCATCCGGCCTTTTTTGGCTCTGATAACTGTTCTGTTTCCGGTTTGTTTTTTTGCATGATCATATATCAGCATATCGTTCAGATCCCCGGTTAACCTATCGTTGTGTCCTACCCGGATACTGTATCCTTCAATTCCGTTGTAGAATATCCCGTCTCTCAATTCAATACCCGGTTTGGCCTGGGTAATATCGTATAGCAAACTTTTGAATTTGAGGGTAGCAATGGGTGCAATATTGTTGGCAAAATAAAAGGCTCCGAAAGTCAGTAAAATCACAAACATTGTGAGCGGAAACATGATGCGGAGCAGAGATATTCCTGCAGATTTAAGAGCTGTCAGCTCAAAGTTTTCTGAGAGATTACCGAAAGTCATTATTGAAGAAAGCAGCACGGCCAGAGGCAGGCAAATGTTCACGAGATTTGCAGAAGCATATAGCAGTAATTCGAGGATGATAGCAAGCTCAAGACCTTTGCCCATGAAGTCGTCTACCCACTTCCAGACAAACTGCATCAGAAAGATGAAAAGTACTACGGCAAATGTGATGATGAATGGTCCAATGAAAGAACCAATAATTAACTTGTAAAGTTTCTTCAATGGTCAGGATTGAGATTGCAGCAAATATAGCAACACCGATGCCAACTCAGGAACCCAGTACGTGCTTGAGATTGTCTACCTGACTGCCCCAAAGTGCACCTGTCTCTTCCTGTTCCTCTGGTTCTGCAAAGTCGGTGACAATAAGCGCAACTTCATTGGTAATATCGTCGATTTTAATTCGAAATTCAAAAAAACAGTCATTGTCTTCCTCTTCGTCAGTCATCCATTTAAATCGTGTAAATACATCTCTTTTTTTATTGAGAAGCAATGCCTGTTCTTCACTACCATCCCAGAAAAAAGTATAGACGTTGTTGGCGATGTTCACGTCGTCTGCAAACCATTCCGAAAG
>CAZJLZ010000128.1:0-3066 GCA_964546775.1 uncultured Cryomorphaceae bacterium
CAAACATGCGGAACTGAACGACGGTATTTATGCCGCAGTTCTCGATCCTCCCCGCGGAGGTATTGCCCCCAAAACCCTACGAAAGGTTATTCGGCTCAACGCTCAAAAGTTGGTTTATATATCGTGCAACCCTGCGACTCAGGCCCGTGATTGCGAAATACTAATTGAAGCCGGCTATGAACTAAAGCGTTTGTCATTGGTCGATCAGTTTCCACATACTTCTCATGTAGAAGCCGTGGCTGAGTTTGTGAAATCAGAAACGGCTGCATCAGTTGATTAAAGATCAAGGATTGATTACTTTCGTTTCGGGCAATTTGATTCTCAGCAGGTAGGGAACTAATTCAATTCGTCAGACAACCCACCCCACTGAATTTCGTGATATGCTTAGAAAACAATCAACCAACCAGCTAATGAGAATTTTCGCTTTTTTCTTGTTAATGACTTTCGGAGGCCATGCCGCAGCACAACATTTCACAGACCCGGACAGTACTTTCCTGAACGCGAGATCATCCGGCGCCAGCCAGGATTGGGATATCTGGATCAACGAAATAGCGGCCGTAAACAATGAAACCATTACTGATGATCACGGAGAATACGAAGATTGGATAGAAATTTTCAATTTCGGAGATGACGCAGTTGACCTCCATCTTGCATATGTCACCGACAATCCCGCAAATCCCACCAAGCACCAACTACTGGAATCTGCTCCCGGAGAGTTAATTATCGAACCCGGAGAATTTCTTCTTCTCTGGGCTGATGATCAAGTGGATCAAGGTACAACACATCTGAATTTTTCTCTCTCGGGTAGTGGAGAATATTTCGGAATCTACGAACCCGAAGCCCTTGTGCTTATTGACGGGATTTCTTTTGATCAGCAAATTTCTGATATTTCCTATGGTAGAACCATCGAAGGCGGAACATGGAACTATTTTCCGGAACCTACTCCAAATGCACCGAACGATACGGAAGGTATTTTTGAAATTCTATCGACTCCAATTTTTTCTGAAGACAATGCATTTTTCATTGGTGCAACAACCATTTCCATTTCAATTAATGATCCTGACGCTGAAATCCGGTTTACCACCAATGGTTCTGCTCCGACAGAAAGTAGTCCTTTGTATAACGACCCGATCAATATTGAAGAAACTACTATGTTGCGGGCGCGGGCTTTTAAAGCGGATGCCATCCCGAGCCGAATCGCAACCAATACTTTTTTAGTTCAAGACGAATTTCAACTCGATGTCATTTCATTGGTGACTGATTCCATTCATCTTTGGGGAAGTGATGGTATTTACGACAATCGATTTACCGGAATTGAAAAGCCTGTCCACATAGAATACTTTAACCCTCAGGGAGAATTACAGTTTGAAGTAGATGCCGGTGTCAAAATCCACGCTCCGGATACGCGACCGCAGCAATCCCTCCGACTATTTGCCCGATCGAATTACGGTGATACGCGCATCGAACACCAGATATTCGAAGACAAAGAAGTACATTGGTTCAAAAGATTGGTGCTTCGGCAGGCAGCCAACGACGGTCAACAATTGGCCCGGACCCATTTTCGGGATGTAATGGCGCATGAATTGTTCTCGGAGATGGATCCAGACAATATTTACTCCGCCTATAAACCAGTCAACGTATATCTGAATGGCGTATACTGGGGGATTTACAATCTCCGTGAACGTCAGGATCATCATTTCATAGAAAGTAACTACGGATTCACGGATGTGGATTTCCTCGAACGAACAGCCACCACTACCAACACCCGTGATCAGCAGTCAGGAGATTGGGTAGATTATGACAACATGCGTGATTACCTGATGGCGAATGATATGTCGGTCGATGAACATTATAATGTAATCACCGACTGGATTGATATCCGAAATTATGTAGATTATATGGTTACGGAAATCTGGACGGCTAACAGAGATTGGTTGACCAACAACGTTAAATATTACCGCCCGCGAAATATGCCCGACACCAAGTGGAAATGGATTCTCTGGGATACGGAATATGGAATGGGTTGTTATCCTGCCAACGATCATGGTAATCCGAATTTTGACGCTTTGCATATGGCCATGACCTGGGGAGGTTGGCCACCGAATTGGGGTGTTCAGAACAGCACTTATATGATGAACAATCTGAAAGAGAATCCAGCATTTGTGGATTACTTCATTACCCGTCATGCGGATCTGCTCAATTCGTGGCTAAGACCAGACAACGTCCTCGATGAAGTAGATGCATTTGTTGACTTATACGAAGAAGATATGCCGAAGCAGGTAGATCGCTGGGGATATTCCATGAACACGTGGTACAACTCAATTGAAACTCTGACAGACTGGATTTCCCCACGCGCGACGTATTGCCGTCAACATATCATGAATAAATGGGAGCATGCCGCCGCCGAACATATCATCCATCTCAATGTTCAACCTGAAGGTGCTGGATATATTAAAGTGAACACCATTTTTACGGATGAACTGCCATGGCAAGGACATTATTTCGAAGGCATCCCCGTGATTATCACCGCAGTGGCTTATTCAGGTTATGAATTTCAGGAATGGATAGAAACGGGATCGGATAACAATCAACTTGAGGTATGGTTGACAGGAGATTCATTGCTCACAGCTTTGTTTGAGGCATCAGAAATACAGCCCGATCAAGTCGTGATCAATGAAATAAACTATAGATCAGCTCCTTTTCTGGACACCGGAGATTGGATCGAAATCACCAATGCCGGTCAGAATATTGTTTCCATCGGAAACTGGAACTTCAGAGACGGCAATGATGAAAATATTTATTCATTTCCCCAGGGTACTACCTTGGCGCCAGGTGAATTCCTGATTCTATGTAACAGCATTTCGGCTTTTGTTCCATTCTATCCTGCTATGGAGAATGTTTATGGACCTTTCGATTTCAGCCTTAGCAATTCCGGAGAACTCCTGCGACTGTACAATGAATCAAACGAATTGATGGACCATGTAGAATATGGTGTATCCTCTCCATGGCCAGAATCACCCAATGGGCAAGGACAAACCTTGGAACTCATCGATCCTGTATTCGACA
>CAZJLZ010000129.1:0-3976 GCA_964546775.1 uncultured Cryomorphaceae bacterium
ACCTGAGTTCATGATATCAACCCAATATTCACCTTCTGCATCGGGGATAATAGAAGGCGACCCGGCGCCTGTGTTCCAGGTTATAGAGAGATCCTGAACATCCATAAGTGAGATGGTTATTTCATTTCCTTCACATAAAATTTCGGGAACTACAATTTCAGCAGCATCAGCGATGTCCGACACCTGAAATTCCTCAGTAATAAAACAGCCATCCTCCTGGCTAATGGTAACTGAATAATCCCCGGAATCTTCAATAATCACAGAAGTACCTTGCAGCGATAAATCACTCCACAATATATCCAGTTCGCTCTCGTCAATTTCCAGATTGATACTAAATCCCGTGTCATCGCATAGGGTCCCCCCGGTAATTCCGCTTAAATCCACCGGGACAACAGAAACGGTATCTCTAACGATGTCATTAAAGATGGTCGTAGCTTCAACAACGAATACCCCAGCATTATTCACTTCGAGTTCGAAAGTTTCTGATTCCATTGGTATCTCGTCACCCTGATCTGTGAGCTCAAACCATGCATATGTCTTGAACCTATCTTCCACTTCGAGCAACCGTGAGCATCCGGGAATGATGTTCACCAAACTTCCTAAATCAGGGGGGGGAGCGTATTTATTCTTTAGAGAATCGAGGACTATATTTCGTTCTTCTTCATCCAATGCAACATCGTAAACAATAAGCTCTGCCACACTTCCATAAAAATATCTATTGTTTAATTGAGATACGCCCATCCTTAAACTTCCATTAATTGTGCGTGTTTCGATTCCCTGTGTTTTGAGTGCTCCGTTTTCGTAAAAATTTGCATATCCCGACTCTATAATATGCATGGTGATAATAAAATAATCATTGGGAACCGGAGATGGATAGGCGTTTAATAAACCCGGTTGTATCAAATCCTGTTGCAGACAAAATAAAAACAGTCTTGAAGGAGTGTCATAAAGAAACTGCATAGTATCTAATTCCGGTCGGAAAACTGAAATGATGGTGGTGGGGTGATCGATGTTAAAATCTCCGGTAAGGAAATTTTCACCACTGAAAAGAATCGTTCTTTTGCCCGCTAACTGTATTTCAGAAGGGTTAATCTCTGGTCTTCGTATCTCGAGCGGTTGAGCCAGCAATGTGGTATTATTTTGAGAAATCCACTCTTCTACAATACCACCTGTTTCTATGACTGGTGATTCAGGAGTCAGCCACAACACAGGTTCTGACACGGTATACTGAGCATTTAAATATTTAATATTCAGAACACAAGAACATAAAACAAGAAATATAAATAGCACCTTTCGCACTATTTTCATATCAGCATCCATCACATTTGCTTTTGTCTTTAAATTCATCCAAGAAAAATTCCACTTGTCCGAAAATTATGTTGACCTACTGTGTCTCGTGTTACTTCCTTTTGACAAGGTATGAATTTCGACTGCAATCATTAAATTGCGATGAAAAAAATTACACTCATCCCAATCGACCTTTTTGATCTATGTCTCAGCTAAAAAGTTTTAAAGACCAGCGAAACATCCTCGGGCTTTCCCTTCTACAACCTTTTCTGCCTAAAAAAACTTATCTGCCATATACCAGTTCCAGTTTTTCTTTTGAATCTATTCAACTGGTCGCCAATGACATTGTTGTCAACAGCCGTCATAAGATAGTGGAATTCGGAAGCGGAATTTCTACCATTGTTTTAGGGGCCATTCTGGATAGTTTAAATGCCGACGTAAAGCTCTTAAGCATCGACGAAGATGCGGATTGGATCAATCTGATTGACAGTATTCTGAAGAAAGAAGGAATCAACTCAGTTCAACTACAGCACCTACCCCTCCGCGATTCAAATGACACAAAGTATCCCGGTTGGTATAACACAAACAATTTCGACCTGAGTGCGAAAATCAAACCTGACCTGATCATCGTTGACGGCCCTTCGGCATGGCAAAAAAACAGAGAATCCGTACGAAAGTATGCACTGGATTATTTATTGGAAACCAATGCGATTCAGGATGGTAAATACGCCATTTATCTGGATGATTGCAATCGCAAAGGCGAAAAATCAATATTGTCCGAATGGGGCAAAACTTTAAAGCTCAAGCCACAATTAATCACTGAGAGCCTGGGGCGCATTACAGCAGGAACAAAGTATAACAGCATTTGATGAATATCTGTTTTTTGGCGCATTATACCGAATTGTTCGGGGCCAATCGTTCTCTACTGCATTTGCTTGCCTATTTCAAATCCCACCATCCACAGGTAGATTTGCACGTAATTGTTCCGGGAGACGGACCGCTTTGTACAAAACTGGACGAAATGCGAATTTCTTATCAGAAATTGTCATTCAACTACAGCTACATCCACGTAAACGCAAATAGTTTCAGACGCTTTCGAACCATTTTATCCTTTTTCTTTAGCACGTATCGTATGTTCCGCTCCATTTCATGGAAATCTGTGGATATCGTTTATTCAAATTCTTCTGTCGTTGCTCATGGTCTGGTGTTGGCGAGGCTATTGAATAAAAAACACATCTGGCATATCAGGGAATTTGGTCGTCAGGACTACAACCTTGTTCCGGTTTGGGGAAACAGAATTCAACAATGGCTATTCCGTCAGTCTCATTCATTAATTTTTGTATCACATGCATTGAAAAAAGCGATAGCTGTCGCAGAAAAAAATTGTCGATTGCAAACTGTAGTTTACAATGGAGTGAATACCAACCAGTCAAATAAACTGAATCTTAAAGAATTTCCCGGTAACGAAATCCGCATTTGTTTCGCCGGGTTTATGAGCGCAGAAAAAATGGCGGAAGAAGCAATCAATTTAATGGAACACCTGGAGCGCTTACGTGTGCCAGCCCGACTCATTGTCTGTTCGGAGATGAAAGGCCCATACGCAGCATTTTTTCAAAATTCCGTAAAGAAAAAAGGCTTTGGAAACCAAGTAGAATACAAAGGATTTGTAGACAACCTGCAGGTTATATTGGCTTCCAGTCACTTTTTGATCATGCCATCAAGAAACGAAGCTATGGGTCGGGTAACTGCCGAAGCAATGGCTGTTGGAACACCGGTAATAGGATTTCTTGCAGGTGGCACAAGCGAACTTTTTGAGCACGGAAAATCCGGCATACACTACCGCCAAATAGCAGATGCTGCAGACTACATTCATTCAATGAATAGTGAAGCGTACCACAAAATGTGCAGGAATGCTCACCAAAAAGCAGTTCTGGATTTCTCGAGTGAAAAATACGGAGCATCTGTTTATGAAGTCTGCAGACATCTGGTCAACCAGGCTTAATAAAACTTCTCTTTTAAAAGTTTCCGTTTATCGTTCGTACTTTCTCCTGCTTTTTCCGAATAAGGCCAGACTTCCAATTTCTTCTGAAAGCGGCTGTTTTACCGATCATCCGGAGTTTCTCTCTCAGTCCCCATTGTTTGGTGTAATAGGTTTTTCCTGAACCTATTTGCCCTTGCGGAACGGATTGAACATCATTTTCGGAAATGACACGAATAACCCGCAAGTATAAATCATGTGCATGTTCCATTACTTTTTGATGAATCATATACAAATCCTCATCGCCACTAAATGGAGTAAATTCTGATGCAATGATATTCCCACTATCTATTCCAGCATCGAGCCACATTGCCGTATTTCCTATTAAATGAAAATCGCCTGTGGAAAGACACCAATTCGTACAATTGGGTCCGCCCTTAACATACGGCGATAAGCCTGTATGGAGATTAACAATTCCCAACGAAGGATTCAGAGAAAGTAATTTATCCCGTATCAGGCCCGTACCCGAAACAACGATGAGGTCGGGTCTCAATTCTCCTGAAAATTTATAAACATCATCCGAATTAATATTGCTTGTACGACAAACTTCAACTGCAGGATAATCAGGAAAACGCTGGCTATACTCTCTCATCATCCGGTGCCACGATCCGGAAATTTGTGGAACGCATATTTTTTCGATTATTTTCTCAA
>CAZJLZ010000130.1:0-3443 GCA_964546775.1 uncultured Cryomorphaceae bacterium
AATGTAAGTCTGACTTTCTGAGATAACAGATTTTGACGTGACAGTTAGAAAGGGAGGATTTTCTTGTGCAGCGTTCATAGTAAACGCTATCAGAAGGGAAAACAAAAAAGCTGTAGAAAGTTTAATCATGCGAAAAGTTAAGTGTGCTAAGATAGCTACCAAATTTATTGCCACAAACTGTGCTTCCAATGAACAAATTCCTAATTTTGCCCAAAATTTAACGGATCTCTTTTCATGTCTGATTCAATTAAGATCAAGAAGGGTTTAGATATAAAGCTGATAGGAACAGCAGAAAATGTAATCGCCACGCTTGATCGACCCGGTATTTTTGCTGTAAAACCTACTGATTTCCACAACCTTGTACCTAAGCTGGTTGTTCGCGAGGGCGAACAGGTGAAGGCCGGGAGCATTCTTTTCCACGATAAATACCGCGAGGCCATAAAGTTCACCAGCCCGGTCAGTGGAGAAATCGCAGAAATCCGCAGAGGTGAGAAGCGCCGAATTCTCGAAGTGCGCATTTTACCGGATGTAGAATCGCAAAGCCTCGACTTTGGCGTCGCTGATCCTGTTTCTCTTTCGCGCGATCAGATCATCGACAAATTAATGATGAGCGGTCTGTGGACTACCGTACGCCAACGACCTTTTTCAACGATAGCAAATCCGAACGATTCACCCCGGGATATTTTTGTTTCTGCCATAAATTCGGCCCCACTGTCAGCCGATTACAATTTTATTTGTGCGGACAAACAG
Source organism: uncultured Cryomorphaceae bacterium (assembly GCA_964546775.1). Classification (GTDB taxonomy): domain Bacteria; phylum Bacteroidota; class Bacteroidia; order Flavobacteriales_D; family SKUL01; genus SKUL01. The sequence continues at coordinate 751 of CAZJLZ010000130.1, forward strand.
GATCTGTTACAAACCGGTATCGACGCAGTTGGAAAGCTAACCGAAGGTAAAATTCATTTTAACATCAGCCACGACAACGCCCGGTCATCGTCTTTTACCGGGTTAAAGGGCGTTCAGTTGAATCGTTTCAGCGGTCCTCATCCGGTTGGAAATGTCGGCGTGCAGATTCATCACCTCGATCCGATCGATAAAGGTGACATCGTTTGGTATTTGACACCGCAGGATCTCATTACGATCGGTCGGTTATTTAAAGAAGGACGCTACAATCCGGAGCGCGTAATCGCCCTTGCCGGAAGCGAAGTAAAAGAACCAAAATATTTCAGAACCCAAATCGGCGCTCAGGTTAGTAACCTGGTCAAAGGGCGGTTGAATGAAGGAAAGAACCGAATCATTTCGGGGAATGTTCTGACCGGACAGCAGATCGACGAAAACGGTTTTCTCGGTTTTTATGACAGTGAAGTAACTGTCATTCCAGAAGGAGACGAACCACAGTTTTTTCTTACCGAAGGTTGGCTTTCTCCCGGATTTCATAAGTTTTCGAATTCCCGGTCATTTCCTTCGTGGCTCATGCCCGGAAAAAAATATCGTCTCGATACAAATATGAACGGAGAAGAGCGGGCTTTCGTCATGACCGGCGAATTGGATAAAGTATTTCCATTTGACATTTTCCCATTGCAACTCGTGAAATCGATCATTATCAATGATGTTGAGATGATGGAAAAACTGGGTATTTACGAAGTCGATAGCGAAGATTTTGCCCTTTGTGAATTTGTCTGTACCTCCAAAATAGAGATTCAGGAAATTGTGCGCAACGGATTGGATCTCATTCAAAAGGAATTTGCATAATCATAATATTCAAAGGCTTGAAAGGTTTAAAAAAGTTTATTGACACCAAATTGCGGCCTCCTTTTAATGAGGGCGGTAAATTCCATAAGTACTGGCCGGTTATCGATGCGCTGGATACTTTTGCATTTGTGCCCGGCCACGTCACGCACAAAGGGTCACACATTCGTGATGGAATCGATATGAAGCGAACCATGTTTATGGTGATTCTTGCGATGGTTCCATGCTTGTTGTTTGGTATGTACAACGTCGGATTCCAACATTATGCTGCCATTGGTACAACCGCGTCCTTTGTGGATATCGTGGCATTTGGCATGTTAAAGGTATTGCCGATTGTGATTGTTTCGTACGGAGTGGGATTGGGTATCGAATTCATTTTTACGGTTATTCGCAGTCACCCGATTAACGAAGGTTTCCTTGTTTCGGGCTTGCTGATTCCACTCATTATGCCAGTTGAAGTTCCGCTGTGGATGGTTGCCGTAGCAACAGCGTTTGCCGTGGTAATTGGTAAAGAGGTATTTGGCGGAACGGGAATGAATATCCTAAATGTTGCGCTTACCGCACGGGCCTTTTTATTCTTTGCCTATCCAACCGAAATGTCCGGAAACAAGGTATGGGTCAATACAGCAGATGGCACGGCCGTAGATGGCTATACAGGAGAAACCATGTTGGCTCAAGCCACAACGCTTCCGGCCAATGAATTCACTGATGTCGCCGGAAATGCTTATGCCAGTGTGCATCAATCCTTCATGGATGCTGTCATCGGATTCATTCCGGGTTCTATTGGTGAGACTTCGGTGATAGCTTGTCTTCTGGGAGCCGCATTATTGATCTTTACAGGAATCGGAAGCTGGAAGATCATGTTGTCTTCACTTATTGGTGGAATCACGATGGGATTGATTTTCAACTGGGCCGGGCCTGCTTATTTTCCTGACAACGCTTTCCTCACATTGCCTTGGTGGTATCATCTGGCTCTGGGTGGTTTTATGTTTGGAATCGTTTTCATGGCCACCGATCCGGTAACGGCCTCACAGACAGAAACCGGTAAATGGATTTATGGATTTTTTATTGGAATACTGGCGATTCTGATCCGAACAGTGAATCCCGCCTACCCGGAAGGTGTGATGATGGCGATTCTGTTCATGAATGTCATGGCCCCGATGATTGACCATTACATCATAGAAGCCAACATCAAGAGAAGAGCAAGAAGATTAAAAGTTAAAACCGCGTAATTATGGCAATCGATAAAAACAGCAATGCATTTACGTTTGGTTTTTCCGTAGTCATGGTAGTGGTTGTAGGTGCGATTCTATCAGTACTTGCCATGGGATTAAAACCTTACCAGATTAAAAATGAGGCTGACAAAAAGAGAATAGACATTTTAACGGCCATAGGTGTGGAAGCCGACCGTACCAATGCAAGTGAACTTTTTGACGAATACGTGATTGACCGAGTTGTGATCGACTACGATGGTAACGTGTTAAGTACTTCAACCGGAGATATTGATCCCCAGGATGATAGTGACGCGTTTAACACGGACATCCGAGCCGAGTATCGCGACAGAACCATTACTCCTGAGGAACGAAGCTATCCGTATTATCGTTGCGAAAAGGATGGAGAAACCTTGTTTGTAGTTCCCATGATCGGAAATGGTCTGTGGGGACCGATCTGGGGTTTTATAGCTCTGGAGTCTGATTTTAATACTGTATACGGAGCGTCTTTCGATCATGCGAGTGAAACACCCGGACTTGGTGCTGAAATCAACACACCACCCTTTCAGGATCCGTTTGGAGGAAAGAAAATTCTCGACGAGAACGGAAACTACAAATCCATTACAGTACGAAAAGGAG
>CAZJLZ010000131.1:0-4002 GCA_964546775.1 uncultured Cryomorphaceae bacterium
GTTCAGTGGCGGTATTTTCAGTGCTGCTGTTGTTGGCCAGATACCGCTTGACGAAGAAGGAGATCATCGCACGTTTAAAACTCGGGGAATCGAACAAACTGCTCAACGCGCAAAAAGTCATCATCGAAGAAAACCACCGCAGCATCACCGACAGCATCCGATATGCGGAAAAAATTCAGCATTCGATTCTACCCGATCCCGCCTACATCCGAAAACATCTTCCCCAATCATTTGTATTCTTTCAACCGAAGGATATTGTAAGCGGTGATTTCTATTGGTTTACCAAAAAGGACAACAAGGTGGTGATTGCCGCCATAGATTGCACCGGTCATGGAGTCCCGGGCGCATTGATGAGCATGCTGGGAAACTCATTGCTCAACCGTTTGGTTATTGACCTTCACATTACCGAACCTGCACAAATTCTCAACGAAATGCGCATCGGAGTCATCAATTCTCTGAAAAAGAATGGAACGGATCCGGCAAACGGAGGAATGGACATGGCCTTGTGCACGATTGATTATTCAGTCAAAACCATTGAATTCGCAGGAGCATTCAACCCGCTCGTGTACATCAGAAATGGTGAAGTCCATCAAATCCGTGCGAACCGAATGCCGATTGGCCGGTACGTGCACAAAAGCGAAGATCCTTTTGACAACAATTCCATCAAATTCGAACAAGGCGACGTCTTTTATTTATTCTCCGATGGCTATCAGGATCAGTTTGGTGGAGCCGACGATCGCAAATTCAGCAGTAAACGATTCCGGGATCTGCTTCAAAGCATTCACCGTTTACCGATGCAGCGGCAACGCGAGGAATTGGAACGAACCCTGGCCAATTGGATGGGTGACCAGGAGCAGATTGATGATATTGTGGTGATCGGTTTTCAGTGCTGAGTTTTTACAATTCCTTCCGCAGCGAGTAACCATTGCTCCACCACCCGATCATTTCCTACTTTTGCCTTTCATCTTTCAGACACAAATGTTCAACATTGACGTAACGACGTGGTACTGGTATGCTGGCACGGCCATCGTAATAATCATCCTGGCGGTTGTTGTCTCCAATTCCATGCGCATTCTTATGAGACGTGTCATGAGGCGGGAAACAGCCACTGACCATGCCGACCTGACCCGTCTGCGGTTTCTGAATAATGCGATCTCTGTTGTCATCTGGTTCATCGCGATCGGTTTGGTCATTTTCATCATTCCAAAATTCAGGGCAGTTGCGATCACGATGTTTGCCGGAGCTGGTTTACTCATGGCCATCATAGGTTTTGCCGCGCAATCGGCCTTTGCCAATATTATTTCCGGGATATTCATCGTCATGTCGCGACCTTTTCGTGTAGGCGATCTCATAAAAATTGGATCTGATTTCATGGGCTTTGTGGAAGACATCACGCTGCGCCATACGGTCATCAGAGATTTTCAGAATCGCCGCATCATCATTCCCAACTCGATTGTCAGCGATGAGAATATTCTCAATTATACGATTGGCGACCCGAAAATCTGTGAATACATCGAAATGGGTATCAGCTATGACAGCGATGTGGATGTTGCCATGGAAATTATGCGCAAGGCCGCAATGGAACATGAAAGCACTATTGACAACAGAACTCCAGAAGAAAAATTACAATCCATGCCGGTAGTTCGCGTTCGGGTAGTTGGATTCGGCGACAGCTCTGTAAACTTGCGTGCCTATGTTTGGGTGGATGATCCGGTGAAAGGATTTCTGCTGCGATTTGATCTTTATAAAGTCATTAAGGAACGCTTTGATGAAGCGGGTATTGAAATTCCTTTTCCGTATCGAACGCTGGTGTTTAAAGATCCCAAAGTGAAAGAGCAGTTGAACGCGGAGAAATAGAAATCTTCAATCACAGACGCGCCCTTTTTGCGTACCAGTAACGACTCATTCGCTCTTAGCACAATCTAAGTACAAATCCTCGGCGTCCCTTTCAGGTGACACCGAGGGAATATCATAAAAATCTTCAATCGCAGTCGTGCCCTTTTTACGTGCCAGTATCGACTCATTCGCTCTTAACAATATCTAAGCTAAGTTGGCACAAATCCTCGGCGTCCCTTTCAGGTGACACCGAGGGAATATCTACGCTAAGTTGGCACAAAATCCTCGGCGTCCCTTTCAGGTGACCCGAGGGAGCATAAGTGCGCTAGAAGCGCGTGCCAGTGTCTCCGCTCCCCCCATCAAAACATTCCCCCCTTCTTTCTGTTCTGTAATAGCAACACGCAAACCTTCCTGCTTAATACCTAACTTGGTTTAATTTTGTGTGCCGAATCAAACGAGTTGCTGATCAATGACCGAAAGAACATTTGCCCTGGTTTTTTTCCTTCTGTTGTTTTCATTGCTGCCCGATAGGACAATCGCCCAGGAAAAGTACACCATCAGCGGGTACGTGAATGACGGCCAAAGCGGAGAAAGCCTGATCGCTGCGAATGTCTATATCAAAGAACTCAGTCTCGGAACCACCACCAACTCCAGCGGTTTTTATTCTTTTCAGATCCAATCTGGAGACTATACATTGATCGCTTCTTTTACCGGTTACGAGCGCTTCGAACAGAAACTGGAATTCGGCGAAAACCGAAAACTGCGCATCAATATTTCCCTCAAACAACATACACTGGACGAAGTCGAAATCACCGCCGACCGAGACCGAAACACAAACAGCGTGCAAATGAGCGATGTAAAACTCGAAGTGCAGGAGATCAAAAAAATACCGGCCTTTCTCGGAGAAGTGGACATCTTAAAAACCATCCAGCTTTTGCCCGGAGTGCAGTCTGCCGGTGAAGGAAACACGGGTTTTTATGTTCGTGGCGGAGGTCCGGACCAAAACCTGATTTTGCTCGACAACGCGGTAGTTTACAACGCTTCTCACCTGTTCGGCTTCTTTTCGGTTTTCAACGCAGACGCGGTAAAAGACGTCAACCTGATCAAAGGCGGAATTCCTGCCGAATACGGCGGAAGGCTCGCCTCGGTGCTCGAAGTAACGATGAACGAAGGCAACAACCAGGAATTTCACGGCGAGGGCGGAATCGGTTTGATCGCCTCACGGCTTACGCTCGAAGGACCGATACAGAAAGGCAAAAGTTCATTTCTGATCAGCGGAAGACGTACCTACATCGATGTGCTGACAAAACCTCTGATTCCAAAAGATTCCCAGTTCTCGGGTTCCGGATACTACTTCTACGACCTCAACGGAAAAATCAATTACCGCTTCAGCGATAAAGACCGGATTTCGATTTCGGGGTATTTTGGACGGGACGCATTTACCTTCAACAGCAACGCCGCAGATGTTGTTTTCGACATCAACTGGGGAAATGGCGTCGCAGCGGCGGAATGGACGCATCTTTTCAATGACCGGCTATTTAAGAAAACCGTGATCAGCCACACCGCTTATGATTTTGAATTCGGCGGACAGCAGGAAGATTTCAACATTCAACTCTATTCCAAAATCAGGGACTATACGGCAAAAAGCCACTTCACGTGGTATCCGGATATCCGTCACGAAGTGAAATTCGGAATAGACTACACATTTCACAACTTCATGCCCAACAACGCCACGGCAACCCAGGGAGAAACGGTTTTTGACCTCGGAGAAGAACAGCGGTTTTTTGCTCACGAAGCCGCGGTTTTCATTCAGGATGAATGGGACATCACCGATATGTTCGCCATCAATGCGGGAATTCGCGTCTCGGGATTTCAGCACACCGGTCCGTTTACCCGCTTTATTGTTGATGAAAACGGAGAGAAAACCGATACCATTCATTACGATCAAGGCGAGAACATTAAAACCTACGGCGGCATTGAACCCCGGATATCTGCGCGGTTAAAACTCAATACCCGATCTTCGGTCAAAGCCGCTTTCACCCAGAACTATCAGTACGTACATCTCGTCTCGATCTCTGCTGTTTCGCTACCGACAGATGTTTGGCTTCCAACTACCTCGATTGTAGAACCACAACTCGGACGGCAGTACAACATCGGCTACTTCCG
>CAZJLZ010000132.1:0-2527 GCA_964546775.1 uncultured Cryomorphaceae bacterium
CGGATCATCATCGACCAACCATATTCCTTTCTGTTCATCCATAAAAATATACCCGCACTGTGGTACCTTTATTTACCTCACTTTCCAGTTCAATCTTTCCACCCAAAGCTTCTACCTGCGTTTTCGTTATAAACAATCCGAGCCCCTTTGCATCTTTATTTTTATGGAATGTTTTGTACATCCCAAAAATCAGATTGCGGTGTTTTTCTAAATCAATTCCCAATCCATTGTCACAAACGGACAGAATAATTTCGTGCGCATCTCTTTGTACATCAATACTAATCTCTGCTTTGCGATCCGGTGACCGGTACTTAATCGCGTTTGAAAGCAGGTTTAGCAAAATACTGTCGAGATAGGCAGCATTGGTATTAATAACAAAATCTACTGGGATATTATTATGAACCGCCGCCTGCGCACTGGTAATTGAGAGTTTTAGATTCGATATTGTTTTCTCAACCACGTTGTGCAATTCCATTGGTTTGCTAGTCAGATTAACCTGTGTTTGAATGTTTACAATGTCATTGAGATTTCGAAGGGATTCATCCAGATTGTTTACCGAGTCCTGCATCAGCGGAACAAAAGTTTCTTTTGTTTCCGGATCGTCATTTTGTAATATATTCAGAATGCCGAGTAAATTGGCCACATGTGAGCGAATGTTGTGCGAAACTATGTATGTAAAATTTAACAACCGCTTGTTTTGCTCTGAAGTTACTTCGGCAAAATGCTTTAGTTCTTCACGACGTTTTCGTCGTTCACTGATGTCCCACATATATCCGTGCCAGACTATTGTGCCGTTATCTTTTGCTTCGGGTCGCGCTGAGGTCTGAATATGCCGGTTGGGTTGTTCAGTGCTCCGACGATAATCAAAATCAAAAGGTTCGAGCGTTGCAGCTGATTGCAAAATGGCATCTTTTACTGCGGCGCGATCATCAGGATGCACCATATATTCAAGTAAAAGATCCAGTGTCGCAGTTTCGGGAATTTCGATTTCCGGAAACAAATCCTTTACTCCGGCACTTATGAATGGACAGTGCATTGTTTCGTCCGGTTCCATTTCGAGTTGGTAGACAGCTCCCGGTACATTTCGAGTCAGCCGTTCAAGCATATGCAGACTTTGTTCCAGCTTCAGTTCAATCCGTTTCTGCTGATCGATATCCTGAATAGATCCGTACACACGTATACACTGACCATTTTGTCGTATCACTTCCCCCACACAACGTACCCAAATTGTCCGATTCTTTGCCGTAATCAACTCTACCTCTGCTATTCCAAGTGGAGCACCATGTTGAATGGCCGCAGTCATATCTGCAATCATAAAATTCCTGCTGGCTCCTTCTTTGTAAAAGTTAATGGCCGTCTCAAAATCTGGTTCGTAATCCTCCGGAACTTCGTGAATCTCACGAGTCATAGCAGTCCAATAAAGCTTTTGATTTACCAGGTCAAGATCCCAACCACCAACGCGCGCAAGTTTACTGGATTGCTCGATTACAGCTTTGCTGAGCGCAAGGGCTTTTTCTGTTTCAATCCTTTTGTGAATATCGCGGCAACTAACAATCAACCAGTCTTCATCTTCTGCCGGAAAATGCCTGACATTTACTTCTACCGGAACGGAAGTTTCGCTTTTCCTGTTTTGGTGACTACTCTGGTAGGTCATTGAGCCGAATGTCTTTAACTCATTCAACATTTTTTTCCATGCATCACCATCTTTCAACAACGAATCGAAATCAGAAAACCGGATATCATTCAATTCATTCGAATCAATTCCAATTCTGTTTGCTGCAAGTTGATTAATGAATAGAATATTTCCCTTTTCATTGCATACAAAAACCGCTTCGGGAATGTAATCGAATAATCGGCGGAAAAGAGTGGTTTCTTGAACGGGCATGAAAACTACACTAAATCAACTATTAAATTCTGAAACAGCGCGGGAGATTTCCTTGCAAAGAACCATCCGGCAGAGCTCAAATATAACAAAATTTGGACGCTGTCCCAGACCTTAAGAAATAGTACAAATACTTTACATCAGACTGTTAGAAATATCGATGAATGGTCACAATACCATATTCACGGTATTTCCCGCGTGAGCGGGTTGGGTATCTTTGTGAAAAATTAAATAATAGAAATGAGAATACTATTTTTTATCGTTTCACTGCTCCTGTATAGCGCCTGTACAAATACCACAACCGAGAACACGGATTCTGAAGGAAAAGCCCAGGAAGTGAATGTATACTCTCACCGCCACTATGAAGTCGATCAGGAATTGTTCAACCGGTTTGAAGAAGAAACCGGCATTCGGGTAAACCTTGTAAAAGCCAGCGCGGATGAACTGATGGTAAGGCTGGAAAATGAAGGCCAAAAATCTCCCGCTGATTTGCTTGTAACTGTAGATGCCGGTCGCCTTGTTCTTGCAAAAGAAAAGGGTCTTTTGCAACCTATTGAGTCAGAAATATTAACTAAAAACATTCCTTCGTATCTGCAGGATCCAGAAGGATATTGGTTCGGGCAGACAGTACGGGCACGCATCCTC
>CAZJLZ010000133.1:0-3440 GCA_964546775.1 uncultured Cryomorphaceae bacterium
GATTTTCACGAATTCGATAAAGGAAAACTTTCGTTGGTCGGTGTAAAAATCGATGCGAGCAGTCCACTCGTAAACAAAACCCTGGCTGAAACCGCATATCTGAATCCCGATAACACCTTTATTACCGTTGCGCTTTTGCGAAACAACAAAACATTGATTCCGCGGAGCGAGACTCATTTTCGCGTGCATGATCATGCATACTTCATTGCTCAAAGCAAGGGCATCGATGAAATTCTGGGAGTCGCGAACAAAAAGCGCATCGATATCAAAAATGTGATGATTTTCGGTGGAACGCCAGTCGGATATCAAACGGCAAGGCTGCTCAGCAGAAAATACAGGGTAAAGTTATTCGAAACAGACAGAGACCGCTGTCACGAATTGAATGAAATGCTTCCAAACACTCTGATCATCAATGCTGACGGACGTGACCTGGATGTTCTCGAAGACGAAAATCTCGAGGAGATGGATGCCTTTGTAGCCGTAACCCGCAACTCCGAAACGAACATCATTTCGTGTTTGGTAGCGAAAAACAACGACGTAAAAAAATCGATCGCGCTGGTTGAGAATATAGATTATATACACTTGTCTCAAAACATCGGTGTGGATACATTGATCAACAAAAAACTCATTGCTGCCAATTCAATTTTCAAGTATTTGCGCAAAGGCGAAGTACTGTCGCTGGCCAGTATTCACGGGGCCGACGTTGAAGTATTGGAGTTTGAAGTAAGTGAACGATCTGGGGTAAACGGCCGTGAGATGCGGGAGTGCAAATTTCCCAAAGAAGCCATTGTTGGAGGAGTAATCCGCAGCGGAACAGGCGTCATCGTCAAAGGTGACTTTGTTTTTCGCCCGCAAGATCATGTTGTGGTACTTTCGAAACCCGAATACATTCACAAAGTAGAGGCGCTCTTCAGATAGCCATGACCAGATTTCGCTGGAAAACGATTGTCCATATTCTTGGAGTGCTGGCTGCTCTGAATGGACTATTCATGTTACTCAGTATTCCGTTTTCGCTGCACTACGAAGAAGAAAGCTGGAAACATTTGCTGACCGCTGCTTCATTGAGTTTGTTCATCGGCGGTGGACTCGCCGGTCTGACATTGAAAGGCAAACAGGAAGTTCGCAAACGGGAAGGCTATCTGATTGTATCATTGGGTTGGGTTGTCTTATCGCTTTTCGGAAGTCTTCCGTATTTCCTAAGTGGTGCCATTCCAAATTACACGGATGCATTTTTTGAAACCATGTCGGGCTTCACAACTACTGGCGCTACTATTCTTACGGATATTGAAGTCGTTCCCAAAGGATTGCTGTTCTGGCGTAGTTGCACCCAATGGATTGGAGGAATGGGTATGATCGTACTCGCTGTGGCCATATTACCTATCCTTGGAGTTGGAGGTATGCAGTTATTCGCAGCAGAAGTGCCAGGCGTATCGTACGACAAACTGCAGCCCAGAATTCGGGAAACTGCAAAACGATTGTGGTACATATATACGGGGCTAACGTTACTGTTGTGTGGATTGCTCATGTCTGGGGGAATGAGCTTTTTTGACGGAATCAATCATGCTTTTACTACGCTTTCAACCGGCGGATTCTCTCCTTATAATCTCAGTATTCGCCACTTCGATTCCGCATATATTGAATACCTGATCATCGTTTTCATGTTCCTCGGAGGCACCAACTTTATTTTGCATTTCTATTTTCTGAAGGGCAAATTCAGAATGATATCTGAAAATGAAGAATTCAAGTTTTACTTAGGAATAGTACTGCTCACCTCTGCTCTGGTAGCAGCCATTCTTGTTTTTCAGGGAGGCCACCCGGTCGAACTGGCCATTCGCGAATCTCTTTTTCAGGTTGTGGCCATTGTAACGACAACCGGTTATTCAACAGCAGATTACACTACATGGGGCCATATTTTAACCTGGCTGTTTTTCTTGTTATTATTTACCGGGGCTATGGCTGGTTCAACATCAGGAGGGATGAAATTGGTACGGCATATTATGGTCGCCAAAAACAGTTTACTGGAACTAAAGAGACTGATGCACCCCGCGGCTATCATCCCGGTACGATTCAACAACAAACCCGTGCGAAGTGAAATCACCTACAATATTCTCGCGTTTGTTATCATTTATATCACCATTTTCGGAGTGGGTTCGTTTGTAATGACATTGATGGGGCTTGATGTCACCACTGCCATCGGATCGGTAGCTACATCTCTCGGAAACGTCGGACCTGGAATCGGTGATGTTGGTCCGTCCGGAAACTTTGCGGGAATTCCGGATGAAGGCAAGTGGTTTCTGGCCTTTCTCATGATGATGGGTCGCCTGGAATTGTTTACAGTATTGATACTTTTTACCCGTCATTTCTGGCGAAAAGAATGAAACACGCAGCAATTTTTGATATGGACGGTCTGTTGATCGATTCAGAACCATTATGGCGCCAGGCGGAAATAACGTGTTTTTCTGAAGTCGGCGTTGAGCTTACAGAAGATGATTGCCGGGACACAATGGGATACCGACTCAACGAAGTAATTGATCATTGGTATGGTAAACATCCATGGGAGAATTTAACCAATGCTGAACTTGAATCAAACATCATTAATAAAGTTATTGAGTTGGTTCACGCTTCCGGAAAACCGCTACCGGGTGTACAACATGCCATTTCGCTATTCGAATCCCTCGGCTTCGGAATTGCGCTGGCTTCATCATCACCGGATATTTTGATCAGGGAAGTTTTGATTGCACTGAAACTAATTAATAAATTCTCAATAATTCATTCTGCCGAACACGAAAAGTGGGGAAAGCCCCATCCACAGGTTTTCATGACGGTCGCTGAAAAACTCGGAGTTGCGACAACAAATTGTGTGGTTATTGAAGATTCATTTCATGGCATTATCGCTGGGAAAGCCGCCAAAATGAAAGTCATAGCGGTACCAGATTCATATGATTTGAATAAACCGGGATATAGGGCGGCAGATCTGGTTTTAAAATCGCTGAACGAACTTCAGGAATATCATTTAAAACAGCTTTTCCCATTTATAACACAAAACATTTCCGGTTAAACACGACCAATCTGTTTTTGATTAACTTCGAAATTTCTACCGATTAGATAATTTAGTTTGAGCTTTCAACGATGGTAATTAAAAATAAATCATTTCTGACCGCAACAATCGCCAGCCTTATGGTGTGTTGCACCCTTTCGTGCAACCGTACAGGTCCAAACAGCAATACATACAGCACACAGATATCAGCCAATCCGGAAATGGACGCAAGTCATGCAAAGGGCTTTGGCGCTATTGATACAGTATATGTACCGGTTTATTCCGATATCTATAGTCAAAGTAAACATTTGAGATTTTTATTAACCAATACATTAAGCATTCGCAATACCAGTTATAGTGATACCGTAGTGGTGTCTGATATCGAATACTTTAATACCGAAGG
>CAZJLZ010000134.1:0-4074 GCA_964546775.1 uncultured Cryomorphaceae bacterium
TAAACTTCCGCGTCTAATGCAGTAAAGTAGATGGACAGATCAGGCACGGCTACCTATTTTTTAGATTTTTTGGCCGCAGCTTTGCCTTTGGCGCTTCCACTTTTTATTGAAGATTTTTTCTTTTTCACGCCAGTTTTGGATTTTGCTTTGACAGCAGGTTTCTTCGCCGCAGCTTTGCCTTTTCGAACTTTCTTTGGAGCTTCTTCAGCAATGCGCAAACAATCTTCCAGGCTCAAAGAGGACGGCTCAACATCTTTTGGAATCTTGACGTTTTCCTTGCCAATTTTAATATACGGCCCGTAGCGCCCATTGAGCACCTGAACGTCGGGGTTTTCATCAAACCTTTTGATGGTTCGGTTTTTCTCTATGGTCTTCTTTTCTTCTATCAACTGAATACCCTGATCAAGTGTGATACTATATACATCGGCATCCATATCTTTTGCAATGGACGCAAACAATTTACCATGCCGAACATATGGTCCGAACCTACCAACACCGGCAACGATTTCTTCGCCTTCGTACTCACCCAATGATCTGGGGAGAAGGAACAATTTGAGCGCATCTTCGATGGTAATGGTAGTAATGCTTTGCCCTTTCTGCAACGAAGCAAACTTCGGTTTCTCTTCTTCTGAAGTTTCGCCAATTTGTACCATAGGGCCATATCTTCCGATTCTGGCTATGATTCTTTTACCCGATTTCGGATCCGTTCCTAACTCGCGTTCACCACTAGCTCTTTCTGAATGTTCCAGTGTTTGTTCAACAAGTTTGTGAAAAGGCTTGTAGAACTTATCTATCATATCGGACCACTTTTTCTGTCCTTCAGCAATTTCATCGAACTCCTTTTCTACCGAAGCTGTAAAATTGTATTCCAGAATATCCTTAAAGTGCTCTACCAGGAAATCATTGACGACCATACCGATATCGGAGGGAAACAATTTATTTTTTTCTGCACCAGTACGTTCTTGTTTCACCTCGTGTTTTACCTGGCCATTCTTCAGTTCAATAACCCGGTAATCGCGCATCTCGCCTTCGCGCGCTTCTTTCACCACGTAACCGCGTTTCTGAATGGTAGAAATCGTTGGAGCGTAAGTCGATGGCCGACCTATCCCCAACTCTTCCAGTTTCTTAACCAGACTGGCTTCGGCATAACGCGGAGGATGCTGAGTAAAACGCTCCACTGCAGAAATACCAGTTACTCCTAGTTTTTCTCCGTCCGAAAGCGGCGGTAACATTCCTTTCGCTTCCTCTTCCGATTCGTCGTCTTTTCCTTCGAGATAAACTTTTAAAAATCCTTCGAACTTAAGTACTTCTCCTTTGGCAACAAAGGTTTCATCGCTTCCGGAAATACTGATCTGGGCCGTTGTTCGCTCCAATTGGGCCTCCGTCATCTGAGACGCAAGTGTGCGCTTCCAGATTAATTCGTACAATCGTTGTTCGCGTGGATCTGCTTTAACGCTGGAGACACTCATGTCTGTAGGCCGGATCGCCTCATGAGCTTCCTGTGCCGATTTATTCTTGGTGGTATATTTTTTTGGATTGGAAAATTCCTCGCCATATAAATTGATGATTGATTTTTGGGCTGACTGTACCGCGAAATCTGAAAGATTCACAGAATCAGTACGCATATAAGTAATGTAACCGGCTTCGTACAACCGTTGCGCGAGTTGCATGGTCTGTGCTACTGAATATCCCATTTTTCTGCTGGCCTCCTGCTGGAGTGTAGAAGTAGTAAAAGGAGCTGCAGGTGTTTTCACGGCAGGTTTTTTCTCTACTTTGGTGACAGAAAAATCAGCATTCGCGCAATGTTCCAACAACTTCACACTTTCCTCCTGTTCCAAACGTTTCGACATACTTGCTTCAAAAGCAGCGCCGGCACTATTGGTGAATTGGCCCGTTACTTTGAAGCTTGAAGAAGAGTTAAAGTCCAATATCTCCCGTTCACGCTCTACAATCAACCGAACTGCAACAGACTGTACCCTCCCTGCTGAAAGCGAGGGGCGAATTTTCCGCCATAGAATAGGCGAAATTTCGTACCCAACAATACGGTCCAATATACGACGGGCTTGTTGCGCATCCACAAGATGTCGATCCACTTTGCGTGGATTCTGTATGGCGCGGTCAATGGCTGTTTTCGTAATCTCGTTGAAAACGATGCGACGGGTATTTTCTTCTTTCAGGTCGAGGGTTTCCGCGAGATGCCAAGAAATGGCTTCCCCTTCGCGGTCCTCATCCGTCGCCAGCCAAACCAGTTCAGCGGTTTTGGCCAGTTTTTTCAATTCACTGACCAATGCCTTTTTATCGGCAGAAATTTCATAAACAGGTTCGTATCCATTATCCACGTCAATCGAAAGATCTTTCGATGCAAGGTCGCGAACATGACCAAAGCTGGATTTCACTGTAAAGTCTTTGCCGAGATATCCCTCTATTGTCTTCGCCTTTGCAGGCGACTCCACGATTACAAGGTTTTTTGCCATAAGAATTTTTGCCGCATTCAAGGGGGTTTAACTACTTTTTGCGAGTTGCAAAATAAGGCAATAGATTCATGTGCTACCAAAGTTTTTTTCTATTTTATTGATTTTGTGATGATTGAAGTTTTTCCGAAATCAAAGGCAAATTGAGCCAACAAACTGCCACTCTGTCATACGTTCTATAATAATAAGTATCTTTGCAAGTTCAAATCAGGAGAACGAATTTTTATGTTGGAAACAACCCCAAAAGTGATAGACGAGGCCCGTCAGGGTGAAGCTGTAGCACCTGCAGAAGAGACAAAATCAGACGGGAAAAGGCTGTACATCGAAAGCTACGGCTGCCAAATGAATTTTTCAGACAGCGAGATTGTTGCCGCAATTCTCACCAAAGACGGTTATACTACGACCAGAAATGAAGAGGAAGCTGAAGTCATCTTGATTAATACGTGTTCAATCCGTGACAATGCCGAACAGCGCGTGCGAAACAGACTGAATCATTTCAATGCGCGAAAACGGAGACAACCAGGTTTGGTGGTTGGAATCCTCGGGTGTATGGCCGAAAGGTTAAAATCTACTCTGCTTGAAGAGGAAAAAATTGTGGATCTGGTGGTTGGTCCCGACGCCTATCGGGATTTACCAGGCTTGATCGGTCAGGTTGAATCGGGACAAAAAGCAGTCAATGTGTTGCTCTCCCGCGAGGAAACTTACGCCGAAATAAATCCTGTGCGCCTCGATCACAACGGAGTCACAGCATTTATTTCCATCATGCGAGGTTGCGACAATATGTGTTCGTTTTGTGTGGTCCCCTTTACCCGTGGCCGCGAGCGCAGTCGCGAACCTGAGACCATTGTTCATGAAGCTAAATATCTGTACGAACAAGGTTACCGGGAAGTAACTTTACTCGGACAGAACGTTGATTCCTATCGTTGGAACATCACCAAAAAAGGTGAAGTAATAGAACCCGGCAAGGAAACTGTGAATTTCGCAGGATTGCTCGAAAAAGTAGCGCTTGCTGTTCCGGAAGTGCGTGTGCGCTTTTCTACCAGTCATCCGAAAGATATGTCGGATGAAGTGTTGGAAACAATGGCACGTTATCCGAATATTTGCAAGTACATCCATTTGCCGGTACAGTCCGGGAACAGTGATGTTTTAAAAAGGATGAACCGCGGATACAGTCGCGAGTGGTATTTGAATCGCATCGACGCCATCCATCGGATCATGCCCGATTGTGCCATCAGCACCGACATCATTGCCGGTTTTTGTGGTGAAACCGATGCCGAACACAACGACACCATCAGCCTCATGCGTGAAGTAGCCTATGATTTCGCGTACATGTTTAAGTATTCGGAACGGCCCAAAACGCTCGCTGAACGGAAAATGACGGATGATGTTCCTGAGGCAGTAAAGCAAAAAAGGTTGGAAGAAATCATCAACGTGCAAATGGCGAATTCTTTGAAAAGCAATCAAAAAGCCGTGGGAAAAACCTTTGAAGTTTTGGTGGAAGGCAATTCTAAAAAGTCGGATCAGGAATTGTGTGGCCGAAATTCACAAAATGCGATGGTTGTATTTCCAAAAGGAAATGAACAGAAAGGAACGTATGTTTCCG
>CAZJLZ010000135.1:0-3767 GCA_964546775.1 uncultured Cryomorphaceae bacterium
TCGTTTATCGCAGTACTGGGAGCGGCTGGTCTTGCGATCGGAATGGCATTGTCGGGTACGTTGCAGAATTTTGCCGGAGGAGTAATCATTTTAATCCTCAAACCATTTAAGGTCGGTCACTTTATTGAGGCCCAGGGTCACTCCGGAACGGTCCATGAGATTATGATATTCAATACCCTCCTGAAGACTACTGATAACAGGACCGTCATTTTACCCAATGGGGCACTTTCTTCCGGAGCCATGATTAATTATTCAACCGAACCCACCCGCCGGGTTGATCTAACTTTTGGAATTGGCTATTCGGATGATATTGACAAAGCAAGATCCATTTTGCAAAGGCTTCTTGATGAAGATGACAGAGTCCTCAAAGATCCTGCCCCGGTGATTGTGATTCTCAGCCTCGGAGATAGTTCGGTGAATTTCGGTGTCCGGCCCTGGGTGAATGCAGAAGATTACTGGAATCTTTTATGGGATATGCAGGAAAATGTAAAGAAGGCTTTCGATGCTGAAGGAGTGTCAATTCCGTTTCCTCAAATGGATGTTCATGTACAGAAATAATTAATTAAAACCATAACATAATACTTATAGTAATGAATAAATTTTACGTAGTAATCTGTGCCATATATTTTTCTGTGCCCGATGTGAATGCACAAGGTCTATCAGATAAAAAAGAAGTGGAACCTTCCTCCCTGGGAACTTACTCTCTTTTTCTCGAGAACAACAGAAATGAAGCTTTCAGGCTATTTCAGGACACAACTACTGTTGACACTACCTGGCAGTTCGGTGGTTTGGTAGGTCTTAATTTCAGTCAGTCGGCTTATATCAACTGGGCAGCAGGCGGTGAAAACTCAATTGCATACACCGCTCTTTTGAATGCGTTTTTGATCTATACCAAAGGGAATTCCCGTTGGGCAACAACGCTCGATTTGGCATATGGTCAATCGCGCATAGGTGATGTGGGTGCACTCAGAAAAATTGACGACCGTATTGAATTTAACACCAAATACGGCCAGAAGATGACCGAAACTTTGTTTCTGAGTGCGTTGCTAAACTTTAGGACGCAGTTCGATAAGGGTTTTAACCTTCCAAACGATTCTGTACATTTTTCAGAATTTATGTCACCGGGATATTTAACCCTCGCCCTGGGTATCGACTATATACCTTCCGACAACTTCTCATTAATGGTGTCACCAGTGTCATCCAAAATGACCTTCGTAATGAACCAGCGAATGGCGGATAATGGTGATTACGGTGTTGAACCAGCAGAATATGACGAATTTGGCGACAAAATCAGTGATGGCGAAAATTTTCGATTTGAATTCGGAGCTTCCTTAATGGCACGGTACTCAGCGGCTTTCGCAAAAGAAAGCATTCATTTCTCTACCAAATTGCAGCTTTTTTCCAATTATCTCGAAAAACCTGAAAACATCGATGTGAATTGGGAAGGTCTGCTTACTTTTAAAATCAATGACTTTCTGAATGCCAGCGTAGCAGCCGAATTGATTTATGACGACGATATCCATATGGTTGAAATCGTAGATGGCGAAGAACACGTCGGTCCACGAACACAATTTAAGGAGGTACTAAGTATCGGACTGGCCTATACCATCCGATAGTTTCAAAAGGAAATTATGCTAATTTTGCTCTGTATAGCCAATGCATTCCTATTTAATGTGGCACGGCGATTGGTTAATAGGGCAATATAAATAACACCAACAAAACATGAAAAAGATATTGATATTGGTTGCAGCCATCGGAATGATAGGAACTGCACAGGCGCAAATGACTACAGCATCATCAGAGAACACAAAACTCGAAAGAGCAGAAAGAAAAAGTACTCCGGAAGAGCGCGCCAAACAAAAGACAGAGAGAATGACGAAAGAATTGTCTCTGGACGCGCGTCAACAAAAAGTCGTTTACGAAGTCACACTTGAACAAATGAAGAACATGGATCACGTTCGGGCAGAAAGAGAAGAAACCCGAAGCAAAGCCATAGCTACCCGTGATCTTTCAGAAGAAAAAATTGCCGAAATTTTAAATGAAGAGCAAAAAGCCCTATGGGAAAAGCAAAAAGCGGCGCATCAGGAAAAACGAATGGAGCGCCGTTCTGAAAGGAAAGAAGGAGCTCAACGTTCGGAAGCCGGACCTACTTCTACAGCAAAGAAAGAATGCCCTAAAGAATGTGCTAAAAGTTGTGCTGACAAGAAGAAGTAAGCTTTCTGTCTGGTTCATTCAAGTCAAAAGAAAACAGGCCGATTTAAGGCCTGTTTTTTTATGATATTTGCCAAACTATCAGTTTCATTTGAAAACCAAAATAGTCCTTGTTATTCTGGCGGCTTTGCTGCTGATTTATATGATCGGTCCTCAACCCGATACTCCAGAGTATTCCTTCCATTTACCTGAAGTACCAGGTGTAGCCATTGAGTTGGAACAATATATTCAAACCAAAGAGAACCGCCACCATTTGAAACCCGGTACCGAGGCCGAAATCATATGGGCATCAGATAGTCTCAAAATAAGAACCGAATATTCGATTGTATACCTGCACGGCTTTTCAGCTTCACACCACGAAGGCCATCCGCTTCACCGCAATCTCGCTCAGCAAATTGGCTGCAACCTGTACCTCGCCCGACTTCAGGAACACGGCGTCGACACCACTGATGCACTTTTGAATTTCACCGCCAGTGGATTCTATCGTAGTGCACAGGAGGCTTTGGCCATCGGCAGACAGATCGGGAAAAAAGTTATAATTCTCAGCACTTCTACGGGCGGAACAGCAGCATTGAAACTCGCTGCTGACTTTCCTGAAGACGTACACGCCCTTATCAATCTTTCTCAGAACGTACGGATCAACGATGCCTTTGCATTTATGCTGAATAATCCATGGGGTTTGCAAATCGCACGATTGGCCGTGGGCGGAGATTTCAGAAACATCAACGGGGGACCGGAGTATGCAAAATACTGGCACGACCGATACCGCACTGAATCGTTGGTTCAATTGCAGGAATTGATTGAAACCACCATGATTCCGGAGACGTTTTCGAAGGTACGTCAGCCGGTTTTTAACGGATATTATTTTGTCGACGAGGATGAACAGGATCGGGTGGTAAAAGTGTCGGCTATACTGTGGATGCACGATTTGCTCGACACACCGGACTCCCTAAAAATTGCGCTTCCATTTCCTGAAGTTGGCAATCATGTACTGGCATCGCCAATTAAGAGTGAGGACGCAGAAGGTATTGAAACCGCCATTGTGCGATTTATGACAGATGTTCTGGGAATGAAAGCTACCGGAATCACCAATAAAAATAGCTGAGAATGCTAACTTTGAGGGCAATTCTATAATCACCTAAAAGCAAGACTTACCCATGCAAAAAATCAAAGTTCAGAATCCGGTAGTGGAAATGGACGGGGACGAGATGACCCGTATAATCTGGAAATTCATCAAAGACAAATTGATCCTGCCCTATCTGGAACTGGAAATAAAATATTATGACCTCAGCGTCACTTCGCGGGACGAAACCAATGATCAGATCACCGTCGACGCGGCCGAGGCGATTAAAAAGTACAGTGTAGGAATCAAATGCGCGACCATTACACCGGATGAAGATCGCGTTGAAGAATTCAAACTGAAAAAAATGTGGCGTTCACCGAACGGAACCATCCGAAACATTGTTGGAGGAACCGTATTTAGGGAACCAATTATAATGAGTAATGTTCCGAGGTTGGTTCCCGGCTGGACCAAACCGATTTGTATTGGCCGTCAC
>CAZJLZ010000136.1:0-4261 GCA_964546775.1 uncultured Cryomorphaceae bacterium
TATTGAATCTTCAATTTCGAGAATTCACGACACGTATTCAAGCCAAAATAAAAAGGGCTCCTGAACAGGGAGCCCTTTTTAGATACAGGTGAGACACCTGAGAATTATTTGATCACTAACTTTTTGTTGATTGATTGCTCACCAACTTTAATGCTGAAGGTATACATACCGCTTGCAAGTTCAGTAAAATCAAAGTTGAAACGATAATCTCCTACCGGTTGGGTTCCTTTGCTTTCGTGCATAACAACTCTTCCCATGTTATCGAACAACATCAGCTCAACTTCTGCCTTTTCGAGCAAAGAGTACTCCAACGTAGTTTGTCCTGCGCTTGGGTTAGGATAAAGTTCGTTCACAGTTGCCTGCTCAAGTTCTTCAACATCTGTAACTACAGCTTGACAGAAATCCTCGCTCAATCCCATTCGAACCATCGGAGTAGAAGTAACATAGTACCAGGTATCTTCGCTTCCTTCGTAAATGAATGAAGTCTGAGCTGGGCTGGTTCCACTCAGTCGTGCAACAACATCGGGATTACCTCCGAAGTGATTCACAACAATCATGTAATCGGTTCCGGACGTTAACGATGCAAAACCGTCCATCCATCGGTATTCCCAATTGCTATCACCAGGTCCGTTAAGATTGCCTACAGGAACTTCAGCCAAAGTAGTTTCACCTATATAGGCAAAATCCACTGCATCCAGCAACTCCATATTGTATGTCGTCCCGGCCACAGATGAGGAACTTAATGCAACACCGATACAATATAGTGTTTCATCATTTTCAATAAAATAAGTGGTTCCGAGTTTGTAATTGTCATCGAAGTTGGTGAATTCTCCTTCAGCTACTCCGCGGTCACGTGCGTACTCGGCTTCAGAAATTCTAAAACTGGTCATTCTTACGTTGTCGACAGGATTTGCATCATCTTCGTCCTGAACGGCTGTAAAAGTGACCATATATTCACCTACAACTGACTCTGGAATATAGTTCGTAAATGCAAGAATTGCTGTATCTGCCGGAGCCAGATCAACAGGAGTGCTTGTAAACGTTTCATCGTATCCATCAGGTCCCGTTACATTCACCTCGAGCATAACATTTGTCTGGGTTAGAGCTCCGTTGTTGGTGATTTTTCCGCGGAAATTCATTTCGCGTATTTGAGAAATCGGGTAGACACTGTAGGGCAGATCGCGGTAGGTTAATTCGTCAGCAGAAACCCACTCGTACTGGTAATCAGTATTTGTAAGGGTAAGGTCATTATCTTCAGGTACAAAAACTTTAAAGTCATCTACCTGCCAGCCGTAGCCCCAAACACCTTCCCATCGGAAACGGAATTGTACATCAGATTCTCCACCTGCAACACCACTTACGTTGACTTGTGCAATATCAGGATTTGAGGTTCCAGCCTGATCAACGTCCTGATTGAATTCATAAGAAGTCCATTCAGTACCACCATCTACAGAAATTTCAAGAGATGTAACTTCACCAGCTGGCCCGTATCTTCTGAAGTATTGTTCAAAACGTACACTTACAGCTGGGTAAGCCGATAAATCATAAGAGGGACTTGTAAGATATGAAATCTCTGTATCTCCCAGTTCCGCACCACAAAGGTCAGAATCCAGTATCATCCAGCCATTATCAGCAGTCGTAGAGGCAAGGGAGGCTGATGGATAATCTCCCTGGTGTCCTTCATCGGTCCATTCCCAGCTACATGGGCCGGACTCGGTATTTACAGTCCAGTCGGCCGGAATGCCACCATCAAAATCCTCGGTGTAAATATCCAGACGATTTGTACTAATAACTGCTACTGAACCGCTTTCAATGGCTCTTTCCATAGCGAATTTATTCTCAGAAGCTCGTTCAGTTGTGTTCTGTGCAGTTTGACCAACGGCAACCGAACCAACAAGCAAAAGTGAAACTAAAGTGTAGATTTTCTTCATAATTGGTGATTTTAAGTTATTAATCGCAATTTTTAATCAGTCAAATGTAGTATTTATTCCGCTAAGCATTGATACAAGATTTACTTATCAACCCAATGGAGAGGTTATCAAAAATCTGCAGGAATGGTACACCTAACATCAAAAACAAAGCTTTTTTTATGTCAATACTAGTCTGTTATGTTATACTCGACAACGAATGGGTTGAATACCTATGCTGTTGCACCTTCATATTCCTCCATTGGGGGGCAGGTGCAGATTAAATTTCGATCACCCAAAGCATTGTCAACTCGAGCCACCGGTGACCAGTATTTCCAGTTGTTCAAGTATTCAACAGGGTATGCTGCCTTTGTACGGGAATAAGGGTGATTCCAATCATCAGCAGTAACTTCTCGGGCAATGTGTGGAGCATTTCTAATAACATTGTCTTCTTTATCTGCAATACCGTTTTCAATTTCCCGGATTTCTTCCCGGATCAGGATCAAAGCCTCGCAAAACCGGTCAAGTTCTTCCAGCGATTCGCTTTCTGTGGGTTCGATCATAAGTGTGCCCGCAACCGGAAACGATACGGTTGGCGCGTGAAAACCGTAGTCAATCAGACGTTTGGCAATGTCTGCAACCTCAACACCGGCCGAATTTTTAAAAGCCCGGCAGTCAACAATCATTTCATGCGCAACCCGTCCGTTTTCGCCGGCATAGAGAATGTTGTAATGTCCGTTGAGTTTTGCTTTGATGTAATTGGCATTTAGAATTGCGTATTGAGTCGCTTTCGTGACTCCTGAAGCTCCGAGCATTTTAATATAGCCATAAGAAATTAATAGAATCAACGCTGACCCGTATTGTGCAGCGGAAACCGAACGATGTTTGCCATCAGCGTCCGGATCTGTCACAACGTGCTTGGCAAGAAATGGAGCAAGGTGTTTTTTAACTCCAATCGGACCCATTCCAGGGCCGCCACCGCCATGAGGTATAGCAAAAGTTTTATGAAGATTCAGATGACAAACATCCGCACCAATTCGTCCCGGATTGGTGAGACCAACCTGTGCGTTCATGTTGGCTCCATCCATATATACCTGACCGCCGTTTTGGTGAATGATGTCGGTTACCTCAATGATAGATTTTTCAAAAACTCCGTGTGTCGATGGATAGGTTACCATTAAGCCGGAAAGATTGCTTGCATTATTTACGGCTTTTTGGCGCAGATCTTCAATGTCGATATTTCCGCGCTCATCACATTTTACTACCACTACTTCCATTCCGGCTAAAACTGCACTTGCGGGGTTGGTACCATGAGCAGACGAAGGAATCAACATTACATTTCTATGGCCTTCTCCACGACTTTCGTGATAACTTCTGATGACCATCAGACCGGCATATTCTCCCTGGGCACCAGAGTTGGGTTGAAACGACATGGCGTCAAATCCGGTAATCATACAGAGCATTTCCCCAAGTTCATCAATTATTTCGTGGTAACCCTCAGCTTGATAGTGGGGTGCAAACGGATGCATTTGTGCAAACTCCGGCCAGGTAATCGGTAGCAGTTCACTGGCGGCATTGAGTTTCATCGTGCAGGATCCAAGCGAAATCATGGAATGAGTCAATGATAAATCTTTGTTTTCGAGTCGTTTCATGTATCGCATCATCTCCGTTTCAGAATGAAACAAATTGAAAATTTCATGCGTCATAAAACGGCTTTTACGCTCAAGATCAGCAGGGATTTTATTCGCTTGTTCGATCGAAATGGCAGAAAGTGCTTCCTGATTAGAAACTTCCCGAAAAACATTGATCAACTGCGTGAGTTCGTTGAAGTTTACCGATTCGTTCAAACTTATCCCAAGCGAACCATCATTAAAATATCGTAAATTGATTGCTTTGGATTCTGCGGTTTCTTTGATCTGCTGAGTAGAAATCCCCGATTTTAAGGTCAGCTTCAGTGTGTCAAAATAATACTCATTCTGATTTTCATAGCCCAATTTTTGCAACTCCTTCTCCAACAAAACTGCTTTTCCGTGAATTTCTTCAGCAATGGATTTCAGCCCGGAAGGACCGTGGTAGCAGGCATACATAGATGCCATTACTGCCAAAAGTGCCTGCGCTGTACATATGTTTGAAGTGGCTTTTTCGCGCTTAATGTGTTGTTCGCGGGTTTGGAGGGCCATTCTTAGCGCGAGTTTTCCGTGGCGGTCTTTCGAAACACCAATAATTCGTCCCGGAATATGTCGTTTGTAGTCTTCCTTTGTCGCAAAGAAAGCTGCGTGGGGGCCACCATATCCCATCGGAACACCCAACCTCTGGCTGTTGCCGAAAGCTACATCTGCTCCCCATTCGCCGGG
>CAZJLZ010000137.1:0-4725 GCA_964546775.1 uncultured Cryomorphaceae bacterium
GATCGTGGCAGGCTGA
The DNA here is from genome assembly GCA_964546775.1 of uncultured Cryomorphaceae bacterium. Classification (GTDB taxonomy): domain Bacteria; phylum Bacteroidota; class Bacteroidia; order Flavobacteriales_D; family SKUL01; genus SKUL01. The sequence goes on from CAZJLZ010000137.1 coordinate 17, forward strand.
GTTGGTTCGGCAACACATGGAAAAAAGTCCCTACCCGATCATTTTTTGTGGAGATTTCAACGATACTCCGGTATCCTACACCTATTCTGTTTTCAACGACTTTCTGCAGGACACATTCCGAAGTCAGGGCAACGGAACCGGAAACACCTACATTGGAAATTTCCCTTCTTTCCGAATCGATTACATCTTTACGAGTCCGGAATTCAAGCATTCCCGTCACATGGTACTGCCCGAAGAATTGAGCGATCACCACGCGATCTGGAGTGAAATTTACTACTGAGTATTTTTCTTCACGTATCGCAAATCAAGCAGATTCATTGCGTTGCTGCGAAGTCCTTCAATATCATGACGGACAAAACGCACCACCACATCGTAATACAACGGCACGACAGGCGCGTGGGCCATCACCAGGCTGTCCATTTTTTGATACAGCGGAATTCTTTCATTTAATTCACTGATCGTCATACTCTCCTCGTACCATTGGTCAAAAAGAGGGTGGCTGAAATGCGTGTAATTCGGGCCATCGGGAGCAAAATTCTTACTGTAGAATACAGACAGAAAGTTTTCTGAATCTGCATAATCTGCCAACCACGATTTCCGGAAAAATTCCAATTGGGAATGTGCGGTATACTCTCCGTGGCTACTCGCGGGCAACACATCCACCTTGAGCGTAATTCCGATATCAGCTACCTGGCTTTGAACAAATTCACACAGGTCGGCATAATCGGCAGTAGTGGACAATGTGATCGTTCCCAATTCACTTCCATTCTGATAACCTGCTTCTTTCAATAGTTGCAGGGCCTTATCGATATCGCGTTGGTAACCAACGACTTTTTTCCGATCAAATCCCGGCATTCCATAGGGGACAAAACCACTATTTGCCGGCTCGTAGATGTTGTTCCGCAGATACTGAACCATGAGATTTCGATCGATCGCGTAATTGATGGCCTGCCGGACTTTTCGGTGTCGCAACGGACTTTTCTGAACCGATTCGAGTGTAGTATCCACCACAAATCCCAGATAGTCGGTTTTAAGAAATGGTTGCTTTTGAAGATAGAGCACTTCGCGGTAGGCGGGATTCAGATCTCCGAACGCATCGAGCAACTCATCTTTATAACTCGTGTGAAGTCCCGACATCATATCGAAATTACCTTTCAGAAGGTCGAGGAAAACGGTACCCGGATCTTTAACGAACGAAACCGCTATACCATCGATGTACGGTAATTGGCGGCCCGATTTGTCTTTCTCAAAATAGCGATCGTTACGCGTCATCACCAATTTGGTGTCTTCAATCCACGCCTGAAACTTAAAAGGTCCGGTTCCTACAGGGCGAGCGCGAAAATCATTGCCGTATTTTTCCACGGCTTCGCGCGGAACCACAGAACAATATTTCATGCTCAGAATACCGAGAAATGGAGGATAAGGAGATTTCAGATACAATCTCAAAGTATGGTCATCGATGGCTTCTACTCCTCGAGATCGATGTCTATCGAGTGGACTCAACACCCAGGAACCCGGAGCAGCGAGGCTCTCACTCAGCAATCGTTGAAACGAGAACACAAAATCTTCGGCAGTGACCTTTCTGCCCTTTCCTCCATCAAAAACAGGATGATCGTGAAAATAAACATCGTCGCGCAGGAAAAAAGTGTATTCGAGTCCGTCGTCGGAAATTTCCCAATTTGTGGCGATGGAAGGTTGAATTTGCATCGTACTGTCCAGATCAACGAGACTGTTGAACATTTGGTGAACTCCCCAGATATTTTCAAGACTCCGTGAAAAAGCAGGATCGAGAGAAGTGATCCCAGCTGCTTCGTTGTATCTGAAAATGACTTTTTCCTTGTTTTCGGAAGATTTTCCGCAGCCCGCCAACAGAATGGTAATCAATAGGAAAAACAGACCGTTACTAAATGGGGCCAGTTGGCGATTACACATCTCCGAATTGGTTTAGTGCCGCATGTATGGTTTCAACTATCACGTAATTTTCGTGCCCCTCCTGTTGCATCAGAAACTCTCTGATCGGCTCCATAGCCAATTCGAGCTCGGCTGGTTCCATGGTGCCTTCCATATGCTCCACAATGGTCAACACTTCGAACGCTTCCTGGTAAGTTCCGTTGACGGCTATTTCACAGAGTTTGACCAGGTGTTCGGTAGGCCATTGACCGGTATTCCAGAAGGCTGCCAGAATTGTAGCACGGATGGGCTCGTATTTGGGATTGTCGAGAGCCTCCACCAGTTCGTTCATCGCCTTGGTGTCTTTTAGCTGAAAGAGCACCTGTTCAACCGCAGCGTTTACTTCTTCTGAGCCGTGCAACATTAGTTCCAGCAATGGATGGATAACACTGTGATCACCTGTCTCAGTGAGGGACTCTATTGCTTTCAGCACGACCGCATCATCGGCAGAGAATAGATCTTTCAACGCTTTGTTGTACGCGACCTTATTTTCCTTATCACTGGTTTTCATAACTGTTCTCTTGGTCCAAAAATATCACTTCCTATGCGAACCATTGTGCTTCCTTCGTCGATCGCAATTTTGTAATCGCCACTCATTCCCATACTCACTTCACAAAATTCGGTTTTATCGGCGAAGTAATCGCGCTTCAAGATTTGGAAAATAGAATTCAATCGTTTGAATTCTTCGCGAACCTGATTTTCATCTTCTGTAAAAGTAGCCATGCCCATCACCCCGCAGATCCGAACATTTTTCAATTCCCGGAAGTCATTACTCTTCAAAAAATCCGGTGAACCTTTGTCAAACCCAAATTTTGCACTTTCGGAAGCGATGTGAAACTGAAGCAGGCAATTGATGGTCCGACCGGCCCTCTTCGCCCTTTTGTCTATTTCCTGAAGCAATTTGAAGGAATCTACAGAATGAATCCAGCTAACAAAAGGTGCAATGTATTTGACCTTGTTGGATTGAAGATGGCCGATAAAATGCCATTCAATATCCTCTGGCAATGCAGGGTGTTTCTCGGTGAGTTCGGGAACTCTGTTTTCTCCGAATACGCGTTGGCCTGATTGATAAGCTTCCATAATCTCATCAACGCTACGCGTCTTTGAAACTGCCACCAACCTGACTTCCGGAGCTATTTCTGAACGAATTCGCTTCAGATTTTCAGCAATCATGACTGCAGTTTTTCCAGTATTCCGTTTTTCAATATGGGAATTACCGAAGTTTGGTTGGGTGTTAAACAATATTTGATGTCTTCGTTCAGGTGCAATCGTTTCAGCCGCCGTCTGTGCGAAGAATGTTTTAAAAATGACCAGTAATTATCCCTGGCGGACTGATACAAAAACATAGCTGCAATAGTGGAATCCTCGTCAGATTTGAATTTGTTGGTTGCCAGCAGACTTTCGGTCAGTGCGCCGGCACAAACGGTATCTTCCAGGTTAAACTTGTCTTTCCATCCGGAGCAGAGCAGAAGAACATTGTCGTCTTGTTCTATGAGCCACTCCGCAAGCGCGTCCAGGTTCAAAAATGAACCGGCCACCACTTTATGGGTTTTGCTGGCGATATTAATAGCACGGGTTCCGTTGGTGGTAGTGAGCACCAGCGTTTTTCCTTTGTACTTATCGTCCATATAGCTGAACGGAGAGTTGCCGAATTCAAAACCTTCCACGATCTCTCCATTCCGTTCTGCGCCCACATGATAACCTTTGCGCTTGTATTCAAAAGCCTCCTCGAGGGTAGAAACCGGAATGATTTTATCCACTCCGTGGTGCAGCGCCGTACAAATTGCCGATGTGGCTCTGAGAACATCAATAGCCACGACAATGCTGAAGTCCCACTGATAGAGGTCAAATTGCTTTGGAGAAGGACATACCTCAACCCTTTTTTTATCAGGAAAGTCGTCTTTAATCATCAACCCTTGTAAAATGGTGTTTTTACGATCCGCGCTTTCAGAAACTTGTTGCGGACTTCAATTTTAATTTCTGTGCCTTCAGTTGCCATCTCTGCAGGGACGTATCCCATCCCAATGGCAGTTTTCAGTGAGGGACTCATCGTTCCGCTGGTCACGCGTCCAACCGTTTTTTCGGATGTGTCGGCAATAGAATAGTCTTTTCTAGGAATACCGCGATCGATCATCTCAAATCCCACGAGTTTATTCTTCACCCCTTCCTGCTTTTGTTTCAACAACTCATCAGAATTGATAAAATCTTTTGTGAATTTGGTGATCCATCCCAAGCCAGCCTCCAAAGGAGATGTTGTATCGTCAATATCATTGCCGTAGAGGCAGAATCCCATTTCCAGACGCAACGTATCTCGCGCAGCCAAACCAGCGGGTTGAATACCGTGGGGTTCTCCTGCTTTCATCACCGCATCCCAGATTTGTTTTGCCGAATCGTTGGGCATGTACAATTCAAATCCTCCCGCCCCGGTATATCCGGTTGCTGAAATAATTACATGTTCTACGCCGGCAAATTTCCCTCGTTTGAAGGTATAATATCCCATTGACGATAGATCGATATCCGTTATCGTCTGAAGAGCTTCGGTAGCTTTGGGACCCTGAACGGCCAGCAAAGAGGTCTGGTCCGAAACATCTTCGAGTATTGCCCCCGAATCATTGTGGCTGTTGATCCAGTTCCAGTCTTTTTCAATATTCGAGGAATTCACCACCAGAACATATTCTTCAGGGTTGTTGCAGTACACAAGTAAATCATCGACAATTCCACCCTGGTCATTTGGCAAGCAGGAATACTGAACTTTTCCT
>CAZJLZ010000138.1:0-2546 GCA_964546775.1 uncultured Cryomorphaceae bacterium
CAGACCTATTGCGCTCACCAAGGAAGAAGCTACTGATAGTGCGCTGCGCCGATTGCTTTTTGAAGCGGGCGACGACCTGGAGGACCTGATGATTTTATGTAAAGCAGACATCACTTCCAAAAATGAGTCGAAAGTAAAACGCTATTTGCAGAATTATGAAGTTGTAAAACAGCGCCTTGTGGAAGTGGAAGAGAAAGACCGAATTCGCAACTGGCAACCTCCGATCGACGGAGCCGAAATCATGCAAACCTTCAACCTCAAACCTTGCCCGGAAATAGGAATTCTGAAAAATGCGATCAAAGATGCCATCCTCGACGGACTGATTGAAAACGACCGGAAAGCTGCTTTTGAATTCATGCTGAAAAAGGCAAAAGAAATCGGATTAGAACACAATCGCACAAAATGATGTTGATTGTACACCAATTGTTATTTTTACCTTGAAAAACGCTTACAGTTACAATGTCTAAAATTTATACGTTCAGAGTTCTTCTGGATACTGCACAAGAAGTCTTTCGCGACATCGAAGTTAAATCGGAACAAACATTCGAACAATTGCATACGTCCATTCAGGCTGCTTTTGATTTCAGTGGAAAGGAGATGGCATCGTTTTATATGAGTAACGACGAATGGGAGCGCGGAAAGGAAATTCCGCTCATGGATATGAACTACGGCGACGGAGAAGAGGAGTTTTCGATGGCCGAAGTGAAAATTGGAGAATTGATACGCAAACCAGGACAACGACTCATTTACATCTACGATTTTTTGCGTATGTGGGGATTTTTTGTCGAAATGGTGAGCGTTTCAGAGTCGGATCCTGAACTGCAATATCCCCGCGTTGCACTTGCCTTCGGCGAAGCACCGGATGAAGGTTCGAAAGACATGGACTTTAACATGGAAACCGAAAGTGCCCTTGGCGATGATGACGATGATGACTACTTCGACGAGGAAGATGAAGGTTTGGATGACGACGATCTGGATCAACTCAGCGATCGCGACGGCCTCTGAAAAATCACGGAAATAACCGGTATCTCATTGCTATTGTTGGACCGACAGCCGTCGGAAAAACTGCCCTCAGTATACGTGTAGCGCAACATTTCAAAACCGAGATTGTCTCAGCCGACTCCCGACAACTTTATCGCGAAACAAAAATAGCAACCGCTGTTCCCAATGATGATGAACTCAAAGCTGTTCCACATCATTTTATTGGCACGCGCTCGATCACTGAAGATTACAGCGCCGGAGATTTTGAAACCGACGCGTTAAATTGCCTCGATCGGATATTTGAAACCCGTACATCTGCTGTGCTATGCGGTGGTTCCGGTTTGTACGTGAAAGCCGTCACCCACGGTCTTGACGAGCATCCATCTGACCTGAGCATTCGCCGGAAACTGATTGAACTATTCGAAGCGGAGGGAATCGCTTTCCTACAGAATGAATTATTGAGACTCGACCCCAAAACCCACGGACTTATCGACCGGCACAATCACCAAAGGATGATCCGGGCCCTTGAAGTTTGTCTGGCCACGGGGCGACCTTATTCCGACTTCCTGACCCACTCCAAAAAGGTGCGACCATTTAAAACGATTGCGTTGGGATTGAACCTTCCACGGGAAGTCCTCATGGATCGGATCAACCGTCGTGTGGATGAAATGGTTGAAAAAGGACTCGTAGAAGAAGCTCGGAAACTATACCCCATGCGCCATCTCAACGCGCTTCAAACAGTGGGATATAAAGAACTCTTCCTCGCCTTCGACGGAAAATATTCGGTAGACGAAGCGATCGAAACCATCAAAGTCAGTACACGCAAATTTGCGAAGCGGCAGGTGACCTGGTTTCAGAAATATATAGATGCCAAATGGTTTGACCCAGCCGACGAAGATGCCATTCTAGATTGGTTAACGTCTCAGATCAAGTAGCTACCGATTTTGTGCCTGATGAGTTTCCAGACTATCTTTGATTTTCTCGAGAAGATTGCGGGTTATGGGTTTTACAAAATGACCGATTACGTTCCGGTAGTGCTTTGATCTGGAGGCATCTCTTAAGTCAATGGAAGAAGTAAAAATAGCTACAGGAATTTGTTCCTTGTAATATTCTTTCTGAAGAAATTCCAGTATATCCCAACCATTCATCATCGGCATATTGAGATCCAGCACGATCAGATCGGCGGTCTGACTTTCGAGCGCCTTCCGGAGACTTCCGCCTCCGTCGCACAAGGTCACGGCGAAGCCGTGCATACGGAGATAGTCGCCGACCATTTCTCTGGCCGACTGCTCGTCATCGACAACGAAAATGTGCTGGTCCTGGCTCATGACATTGGCAACCGCATAATGAAACTAGCCCCACGTCCCGGCCCAGGGCTTTCGGCCTCGATGGTCCCACCGTGCAATTCCACGATCCGCTTCACAATCGACAAGCCCAGCCCGGTCGAGCTTTCGCCCGCCGTCGGCTGGGCGGACAGGCGCTGAAAGCGCTCGAACAGGCGCACCATGTCCTCCGGCGACAGTCCCGGGCCTTCGTCCTTGACCTCGACCACGGCCTTCCCCCCG
>CAZJLZ010000139.1:0-11810 GCA_964546775.1 uncultured Cryomorphaceae bacterium
AAATCTATTGTGGATGCATGCGATGATCTGCAACTCGTCATTCGCGCCGGTAACGGACAGGAGCTGATCGATCAGATGCACGAGAATCCGGCGGATATTGTTTTGCTGGACATCGATATGCCCGTCAAGAATGGTATTGAAACTACACGGGAATTGAAGGCGTCGTTTCCTGAGACACGTATTCTCATTCTCACGATGCACGATGAAAAAAGTTTCATTCAGAAACTCATCGGAGAAGGTGCCCACGGCTATCTGCTCAAAAACTGCAACGAGGATGAATTGTTGCTCGCGATTCGCAACGTGAGCAGTGGAAAGAATCAGTTTTCGGGAGAAGTGACCATGAAATTGATGCAACCCGATCACGCAGGGAATGATGATTTAAAGAATCTCACCGAACGGGAAGTAGAAGTGTTGACTTTGATCGCCAAAGGAAAATCGAACAGGGAAATCGGAGAAGAATTGTTCATTTCTCACCGCACCGTGGACACCCACCGCACCAACCTGATGAAGAAGCTGGATGTTCACAACATCGCCGGATTGATCCGAATCGCGTACAACAACAATCTCATCGAATAGTCCGGTAACCATCAGATGCGGTTTCGGTGATTTACCCTATTGCTCCTGCAACCGTTGTAGATTATCATTGTTGTCGCGCGAACAATGACAACACCTGAAAACTACTTTCGACTCCAACGGACAGCTGCAATTGCCCGGATTATTGTTGAGCGCAGTTCGAAGGTGTTGTTTTTAAGCATTGCATTATTTTAAAAATTTAACACAGTTCCTGAAGGTTCCAACCGCATCAATCCATTACCTTAGGGCCTTAACAAAATCATTCCCATGAAAAAGATCCTTGCTTTTGCCGCAGTGGCTGCCGTTGTTGCAGGCGTTTTGGCTTTTACTCCATTTAAAAATGACATTCTCGAAATCGGAGCGGATGCTCCCAAAGCCGACTTGAAAATGACCGATATTTCGGGCAAAGAATATTCACTGCTCGACCTGAAGAAAAAAGAAGGTTTGCTCGTTATTTTTTCCTGCAAAACCTGTCCGTTTGTTGTTGGGAACCCAGGTAAAAACAGCGATGGATGGCAAGGTCGGTACAACGAATTGCACCAGATCGCCAATCGGTCCGGAGTCGGAATGGTGCTCGTCAATTCCAACGAAGCTTTTCGCGATGACGTAGATTCCATGGAAAGTATGAAAGAACAGGCGAAAGAACAAGGTTATACAATGCCCTATCTGATCGACGAGAACCATGTGGTAGCTGACGCTTTCGGGGCTTTGACCACGCCTCATGTATATCTGTTCGACAAGGACATGAAGCTGGTTTACAAAGGTGCCATCGATGACAATGTGAGCGATGCCGACGCCGTTGCAGAGCCGTACCTGAAAAGTGCCCTTCAAAATCTGGCGAAAGGAGAGAAGATCGATCCGAATGCAACGCGTCAACTTGGTTGCAGCATCAAGCGGGTGAAATCGTAATTCGTCAATTTTCCATGCGGATGTCCTTCACATTCAATTGAAGCGAAGTACGCCCTTTCCATTTGTTTTCTTCAATCGTGTAGACCATGGAGAAGGGTTTTCCGTCAACGATGTCAGCATAATGTACGGATTGCCGAAACGCAATCCCATTCGCCATCACCTGTGGATTGGCCTTCTGGCAGACGCTTAATTTGATGTGTTCATTGCCGACAACACGTGTTCCGCCGGCGTCAATGCAATTGCGGGTGATAAAAACCGGATTCATATTGCCGGGGCCGAAAGGAGCCATTTGCACAAGGATGCTGAAAAATCTATCGGTGATATCGGACAAGTCCAGTTCCAAATCGATTTCAATTTCTGGTGTCAACTGATCTTCGGTAATCAACCCACACACCACTTCTTCGAATTTCGCGGCGAATCGCTCCACATTCTCTACAGGAAGAGAAAGCCCGGCGGCAAAAGCGTGTCCACCGAATTGATCGAGCAAATCGCTGCAAGCATCAATGGCATTGTAGATATCGAAGTTTTTAACCGAACGCGCTGAACCGGTTGCCACGCCGTTCGCAGCTGTGAGTACGATTGTCGGCCGGTAGTAAGATTCCGTCAGTCTGGAAGCTACGATTCCAACCACACCTTTGTGCCAGCTTTCGTGAAACAAAACCGAGGTCTTGGCGGTTTGAAGCGCGGGATTGTTGCCGATCATTTCGAGCGCCTGCGTCGTGATGGCTTTGTCCAGTTCGCGGCGGTTGAGGTTGTGTTTGTTGATGACTTCACTCAACAGCGCACTGGCTTCTTCCTCTTCAGAAATCAACAATTCCACAGCCCGGTTTCCCGAATCCATTCTCCCTGCGGCATTGATCCTTGGGCCGATTACGAACACCACGTTCGACACCGATAGCGAACCTTTGAAATCGGCCGTTTCGAGGATTGCTTTAATGCCACGGCTCGGATTGTCGTTGATTTTCTGCATTCCCAAAAAAGCCAGTGTTCGGTTTTCTCCGGTGATGGGAACGATGTCAGCGCCGATCGCCACGGCAACGAGGTCGATGTATTCCAGGCAAACATCAAGTGAAAACGCACCTTTTATGCTCAATCCCTGCAGCAGTTTAAAACCTACTCCGCAACCGCACAATTCATCGTATGGATAAGAACAGTCAGATCGTTTCGGATCAAGCACAGCAACGGCTTGTGGAATTTCAGATCCTGGTCGGTGATGGTCGCAAATAATGAAATCGATTCCCAACGAGTCTGCATACTTTACCAGTTCGATGGCTTTAATTCCGCAATCCAGTGCAATAATCAACGAAACACCGTTTGCTTTGGCGGTGTCGATTCCCGCTTTACTCAGCCCGTATCCTTCTTTGTATCGGTCGGGAATGTAATATTCGATATTGTGGGTTACCGATTTTAGCACTGAATAAACGAGGGCTACCGAAGTGGTTCCATCTACGTCGTAATCACCGAAAACCATGATGTGCTCGCCGTCACCCAAGGCGCGGATCACGCGGTCTGTGGCGGCTTCCATATCGGTCATCAGAAAAGGGTCGTGCAATTGCCCTACGTGTGGTCGGAAGAATTCACGGGCTTCCTCGAAGGTGCAGATGCCTCGCTGAGCGAGCAGTTCGCAAAGCGCACGATTGATGCCCAATTCGGCAGTAAGTTTTTCTGAAATTTCAGGGTCGGCGCAAGGTTGAACCTGCCAGCGGTGTTGTAGTGTGCCGTTCATCGTGAGCGAAATTAGTTATTTTGTCCCGGATAAAAATAATGGTTTTCCTGAGCAATTTAACATTCTGTAGCTGTTAATGAGTGAATTAACCAAAAACGGACAACTCCTCCCTCGCATTAAATGTACTGGTGGAAAGCATTATTTTTCGGCAGATCAATTTTCTCTTCAACCTTTTTTAAATGATATTCCCCGGTGATCTTTTGTATGGAATTTTAAGCATCACCCTGTCCTTCGGGTTGTTTTATTTTACCTATCGCAAATTCCGCGAGGAACAGTTTGAAGTAGCGGTTTTTCTGTTGATGCTGGGCGGATTGGTCTTGCGGATTTACACTGCTTCGGATTTTTTTCTGCACGAGTGGGACGAACGATACCATGCATTGGTAGCCAAAAATATGATGGGTCAGCCATGGCTTCCTACGCTTTACAAAAATCCTGTGCTGCCGTTTTCAATCGAAGACTGGACCAGCAATCATGTTTGGTTGCACAAACAACCGGTGGCGCTGTGGTTCATGTCGGCCAGTATTTCCCTTTTTGGGACCAATGAACTGGCGGTTAGGTTACCGAGCATTCTTTTCAGTACCCTTTCAATTTATCTGGTGTACCGTATTGGAACCTACTTTAAAAACAGAGAAGTAGGAATTCTGGCTGCGTTCTTTATGGCGATCAATGGTCTGGTTATAGAACTTACCGCAGGCAGGGTCGCCACTGATCATGTCGACATATGTTTTATGTTTTTTATACTGCTTTCGGTTTTTCTAACTCTGTTGTACGCCCAAAAAAACCGCTGGATTTTCAACGTTTTGGCAGGGTTGGCACTGGGTACCGCCATCCTCACCAAATGGCTTCCGGCTTTAATAGTGTTGCCGCTTTGGTTGATTGTAGTCTGGAATATGAGCCCGCAACCGAAAAAATGGGTCATCCTAAATTTTGTACTGTTTTCAGGAATTGCGGCAATTGTTTTTCTTCCCTGGCAGATTTACATCCACAGCGCTTTCCCATTGGAAGCAGCGCACGAAGCGGGTTTCAACTTCAGGCATTTAACCGAAACCATCGAAGAGCACAGCGGCGGGATATTTTATTTCTTGCACAAAATCAGGATCAACTACGGGGAGTTGATTTACTTGCCCATGATCTGGTTTCTGTACACTATCTTCAGAAGAAAGGACTGGCACCCGGTTCGTTTGGCCACCGCCGTATGGATGTTGGGACCGTTGCTGGTTTTCTCTTTGGCCGAAACCAAAATGCAGGGTTATCTGTTGATTTCGGCCCCTGCCTTTTTCATTGTTACGGCATATTTTTTCTTTTTTCTGTTGGATCTGTATCAACAGAAAAACAAATACCGCTGGTTGATTGCGGTAGTACTTTTTGCTTTGGTAGCGCTTCCGGTGCGATACAGTATTGAGCGCATCAAACCCTTTTCCGATCGCGACAGGTCTCCCCAATGGGTCAGCGATCTTAAGGCATTTCCACGAGGCGAAGGGTTGTTGTTCAACTATCCGCATCCGGTGGAAGCCATGTTTTACACTGATCTTACCGTATATTCATCGATTCCAGCAGACAGCACAGTTCAGCGGCTCCTGCGTGGAGGTTATGATGTATTTATCCTGGATGACGGAAAGGTGGATGACGCGACAGCATCCATTGAAGGAGTTGAGCTCGTACAGTTGCGTGTTGAAAATCCTTAAAATCCATCAGAGGGCATAAAAAAAAGCGGAAGTCACCTCCCGCTTTTCAACTTTAAAAATTAGTTAGGTTTATCGCTCAATCATCAGTCTTGTGTACTTTACTCCCTCTTCGGTAACAAGGTTGAGCGTGTATAGTCCGGGAGTGAGGTTAGAGACATTTACCGTGCCCAATGGGCGTGCGATGGTACCTGTATTCACCAATCGGCCTTTTACATCGAATAGATTGTAAGATATGTTTCCCGAAATTCCGCTGATCCAGTTCAGATTCACAACATCGCTGGCCGGATTCGGATAGACCGAAATTCCATCATTGGCTGAAATCTCCTGAACACTCGTAGAGAACTCTACGTCATCGGCATCGCGCGGCATAATTTTATACTCGTCAAAGGAGTAAAAAATAACTCCGGTAATGTTGTACGTTTCACCAGTAACTCCGTCGTATTCGTACAAATCAGGGTTTACCAGCAATGCGCCGCTTCCATCGTTCACTTCAAACTGACCGAAACCGGTATTTCCGTCCGTAACATTGGCATCCCATACTTTCACCAGAGTGCTTTCATATTCCTCAGTGTTGGCATCTCCGGTACTTACGTCCGTTATCACAAGTTCATTTCCCGTGTTGACGGTTGTGAAGCCGGAAAGTCCTGAAATCTGGGTAAGGTCAAAATATTCCACTACGTTGCCTGTAAAAATTACACTGTCTCCTCGATCGGGCATATTGAACGGACTGAAAACATAAATTCCGCTCCACTGACCACCGCCATTTTGGATGAAGAATCCGGACGAATCGCTTGCTGTTACAACGCCTCCAGTAGTAACTGATTGACCTTCAAAAGGTGATGCACCGTCCCCAGCTTCTGTATATTGAATGTCGTAAATCGTCACGACATCAATTTCACCGGTTTCAATTAATACACGATCTATCTGAACATTAATATCACCGGCCGTATTGCGCACTGATAGAATGAATTCTGCAATATTTGAATTTGTTTCAGCAATGAGGCTTTGTGTATACTGTTCCCAATCAACCGAATTCACGCTTACGTATGTATTATACACGTAGCCGGATCCATCTTCGCGTTCATCAAAAAGTCCTGTTCGGATTTCACCGGTTCCACGAGTCCAGAAAGTTATGTCATAACTCTGACCGGCTTCAACGCTCATTGGCTGAGTAGTGAATCGTTTGTGTCCCGATTCGGTATTCATCAACTCAACAGCATAATCTCCCTGACCGCCGTCGTTATCAGCTTGTAGAATGTTTGCTACATCCAGATTGGTTTTTGCACCTACCCAACCAACGGGAAGGCCGCTATCCCAGTCGCTGAAATCGCTGTCCAGCACCTGAGCATGAACTCCGCCGACGAGCAGAGCAGAAATAAGTAAAAGGGTAAATTTTTTCATGATTTTCGAATTATGGGTTTAGCTTTTATTGTATAAGAATGTCGTCAAGATCAATAGAGGTGGTTTGGTTTCCTTCGGAGTAATATCTGAAGCCTACGTGGTAATTGCCTTCGTAACCCTGGGGCAGGTATCCGCTAAGATTTATTGCACCACTTGCAATAAACTGGTAATCGCTGCTTGAACTGGTCGGCTCATTAAATCCGGTAATTTCAGTCCAGGTTGCATCTTCAATATCACATCCGTCAAAATCTATAGAGATAAACACCTGAAACGGATCATCAGTAGTATGAGACCAGTTGGATTGTGCTGCCTTAAAGCTAAATGCCGTTGCTTCAGAAGCGATCATCGGTGGAGTTACCAGCCAAATTTCAGTTGGCGGAACCGGAACGCCCTGCCCCATGAATCCTGTAGCCCGAAGGTATTGGGTAGACTGGAAAAGACGCCCTCGCCATACACGATCATTCTGCACAGCCAGATTGACCCATTGAGGATGATAAAAATCAACATTATCAGAAGTCACACTACTGAAATCCTGTTCCAGCATGTCTACCGGATCAACATCGTAGCTGCACTCACCGGTGCCACCACAGTCATTGCCGGGCGTACACCGTTCGCCATCCAGATCTATTTCTGTGATGTCCCGGATAAACAATTGCATGTCATCTCCGAATTGACCGACAACCGCAATAAAAGATCCATTGCCCTCGGGGATTGATGTCCCTGCAAAATTTGCATACCCGCTTGTTCTGACAATTATTTGATTGCCTTCACAGTTTGTAAGCATGCGGTTCTGATTCGTCTGACCAACCGGATCGCTATACGTTTCGCATAGTTCTGCTGTGGCAAACTCTACATTGTTTAGTCGGATCAGGTGGCCCTGGATATCCGGAGTAATTTCATTTACGGTTACGACCATCGGCTCCACGTGAACGTTGGTTTTTTGCTTGATTACGTTCATGTCTACATCTACAGAGTCTAGCTGCATCATACCTTGATACATGCTCAGTACCGTTCCCGGAAGATAGATGCGGATAGAATCGCCTTCGTACAATCCACCCGGATTCTGAAGTCGCAGGTTGATGGCCGCGCCACCTTCCTGAACATAGATATTCCGGTACAGGTTTCCGCTCGTTTCATCAGCGGTAACTACGGCGTAAACCGAAAAATCCTCCTCGAAGCGCACGGGTTCATTAACATAAAGATCCCTCAATTCCTGCAGTGTCAGAACCTGACCTACGGGAAGTAGTTTTTCAGGAGGACTGTCATATTCTCTTTTGCAGGCAGCCGTAATGATCAAAATTACAAGTCCGGCGAGCGTAAGCAGACGATTGAAATATGGGATGGAAAATTTCATATGGTTATATTCTAAAGGATATTTGTGCAAAAAATGATCGGCCAAACAGGTAGCTCAACTTCGGAGGAAAACGATCGATGTCGGTGCGGTCATAGCGCAATTGTTCGAATCCACCGATGACAAAATCCTGATTGTTGAGCAGGTTGCTGACGTTGAGATTGATGTTCAAAAAATATTTTTCGGCAATGCGCCATGACTTTCCAACAAATAAGTCTACCGTAAAGTTGTCTTCCAAACGTTCCTGATCGAGCATCTGGTTCCATTGCGGATCATCGGTTACGTAATTTCCGAGTGATTCTTCGGTGCGGCGATCGGGATTTGGGTCAAGATAAATGTGTCCGAAAAAGTTTCCGTTGATGCCGGCAAACCAATATTTCGGTGACCGGTATTTGATTCCAACGGAAGCCGCGGTCTGTGGCATTCCACCGATGCGGTAGTTTTTGAGGTAAACTGTACGATCCTCGGCGAGAACCTCCTGTGAGTTATCTGCCGTAATTTTTGCAGTCGGTCGGGAATTCCAGAGGTACTGGCCTCCGGCATATACAGCCGTCAATGTGAGTTCAGGCGTAACATCTGCTTCAACACCCAATTCTCCACCCATGTGCAAATGATCTACACCGTACATACTGTAGTTTACAAAAGAGCGCAATTCATCGTGCCAGAAACTTCGCGACCAGACCTGATCATTGATCTGAGTGTAATATCCAGTTGCGCGAACACGCAGTTTAGAATACCGGATCAGGTAGCTGATGTCTCCACCGAAAGCCTGTTCCGTCGTGAGTCCATCGACTGTTTCATGTCGGGTACGCGGTGACAGGTACGCGTATTTTGGTGCCGGTGGCCGTGTCTGGTACATCACATTCGCATTCACGAAATGTCGGCCTGAGAACTTGTATTCAGCTCCGGCTTTTACGCCGTAGTGCAGGAAATTCTCAGTGGCAGATTTGCCGTATGAATCATCGGGAAAACGACCGTTGCGCATTTCGCTGTTCCGCCAGAAAGAAGTGTGAGAGACCTCTGCTCCAAAATACAGTTCCCATTTCGGCAGGCTGTAATTGTACTGACCAAAAAGGTTGTACTTATTGATGTTCAGCGTGAAATCATATCCAAAAATGTCTCCTTCCCTGATGATTCCGTTTGGATTGTCTACATCATTCTGCGCAATATCTTCATCGTTAAAATCACGGAGGGCAAACTGGTCGATGTCCACCCAGAAATCGCCGCCCAGTAAATCGTCCATTATTTTATAACTGCGCGTGCTGTGCATGTGCGCACTTCCGCCAAGTGTGATTTTGGCCCGATCGGACAACTCGGTGTTATAAACTGAATTCGCACCGTATAGCTGAAGATCGTTGCGCCAGTCTTCTACTACATACTTGCTGCGGTTTCCGGTAACACTGTTGCCTTCAATACCATTTGCGTTATCGTGGGTGTAGAGGTTTTTTCTGTTGGCAAAATATAGATGATCCCAGTCAATCTGACGCACCTGCTCGTTGTTCATCCAGTCGTTGGCCACCTGTGCATACATGGCGGGATCATTATTATGGAAACTCGGCAAGTAGCGGTAGAAATCGGGACGGGGATCCTTTGCATCAAACCAGTTTAAACTGGTGTAACTGCCTTTTCCAAACGAATAATAAAGCGATGTCTGCCAGTTGGTGTTGCGGTTGGGTGTGAAATAGTGAGTAGCCATAAACATCGGCTTATGGGTATCACGAACGCGGGCGTTGCGTTTTTCACCGTTTTGATATCCCCAGTAAGGATTGTAGTAATTGGTGCCGGCCAAATCATAAGCCTCCTGTACCGCAAGGCCGTTTCCACCGGATTTGTTTGGTGCGCCAAAGCCAACAAAACCAAAGCTGTGTTTATCGTTGATTTTCTTTTCGGCAGATAAAAAGTAGGAATAAGCATCGTAAAACGTTCCTTCTACATAGCCTTCCTCTGCCCACCTTCGGGACAACGAAACGGTAAATGCCCAGTTGTTCTCCATCATTCCGGTTGAGCTCGTGGCCATGATTCGGTGGCTATACGAACGATTCGACAAGGCATAAGAAACCTTGGTGCCTTTCTGGAAATTTCCTGCCCTGCCATCGATTTCAGAAAAACCACCCAGTCCACCAAAATTGAAAGTCGAAGGTTGAATTCCGGTTCGCACGGTCATGTTGCGGGTTATGTCATTCAATCCACCCCACTTCCACCATGTAGTTCGCCAGGTTTCGAAGTCATTTACCAATACACCATTGAGCGAAATCAAGGTATTGTCGGTGTTGTAACCACGAATCCTGAAACGCGCTGTACCGAAATTATATCCGGCAGTAGAAGTAAAAATATCGCGCGATGATTGCAGCATTCCCGAAATATCCTGCGAAGCCATTTCCGATTCGAGATCATCGGCAGTAATCGTAAAAACCGGAATTCTTTGATCCATCTCTACCGAATCCGGAGTTTGACTTTTGGTGGTATCAATTTGCGCAGAAAGTTGAAACCCACAGAACAAAAGAGCTGTCAACGAAAGTACGCGTGAAATTTGCTGCATAAGCGTAGTGGCGTTTTGAGGCCGCAAAAGTACGTAAGCCAAACCAAATATCGGTATGGATACAGAAAGATAACGGATAGATAAATTTTATCTGTTGTCTGTGGGTGAGGGCTAATTCATCTAACTCCGCCTTAAAGTTTACCGACCCTGCACCACAAGTTTCGTAGTGCTTACTACGTTTTGCTCATCCATGATCTGAACCACATACATACCCGCGTCCAGACCAGAAACATCCACTGTATGGCGTGGACCAGCGGTTAGCGGCTGTGATTTTACGCGCTGTCCGGTGATTGAGTAAATGTCCAGGTTGCGGAACTGGTTGGTTTCACTTTGAAATTCGAGGTAGAAATGGTCGATGCAAGGGTTAGGGGCAATCGACACTTCCTTTGACCGCACATAATCTACATCGGTAAAAACTTCCGAACAAGGAAACACTTCGTCTCCCATCGTATATCGATGTATGAATGCCGGATTACCCGCAGGAATACCATAATAGGGTTCCCTCACATACAACTCTCCCCCAGTAAAAGCGAAACTATTTATCACACCTACAATTCCATCATCAATTGAACCGATTCCCTCAGTGTACAACCCACACCATTGGCTGCCATCCCACCTTGCAATACCAGGAGCATCTATACCATCTATTCCTCCGGCCGTATAAAAATCGCCGCTAACATACAAATAATCGTTGTGTACTTTCATATCCCACACATGCCCGTATGAGCTGGGAGTTATGGGATACAATGAATTCCCTACTTCCTGCCAAATCTCACCATTCCAACGTTGAATCATGTTGCCCGCAAAACCATCTAATTTGCGAATCATCCCTGCTGCATACAATTCTTCGTTATAAACTACCAATTTGGTGAATGCTGACATGCCGGTTTGAATGGGCTCGCCTACTACCTGCCACTCACCATTTCGCAAGACGAGAATATCCTGTATTCCATTATCCATTAGTATATTCCCAGCAATATAGAGTTCATCATTAAAAAAAGTAATATCCCTTATTTCATGATGTGAAGCCAAAAGCGGGGGGCCAACCGGTTCCCATTGCCCGCCATTCCATTTGATCACATTACAGGAATCGCCCATGGCTTCATTGAACCAACCGAAAATATACAGATCATCACCGATACCTTTGGCACGACAGGATGCATTAAAACTACCCAATTGTTGCATAGACCCATTGTTCAATACCAAAACTCTTTCAATCGATGCCTGGATTGCGGGAAAGCTATCAATATGATAGACTGTATGAAAAGCACCGGCAAGAATGGTGTCGCCCTGGTATTCAACAACGCTATAAATTGGGTTATTTACCAAAGCTCTGTTTTTCACCACGCCCTGAATATACGTGGAAAACAAAGCCCCATTGATTATCGGTTGTCCGTTCGTGTCCACTGGTGTAGCTCCGTAAAAAAAGAAGCTCCCATCATCATTTAACGCATCAACTTTGGTAGTTAAGCCCCAGTTGTTAAGGACCTCCATTTCTATGGCTTCCCACTGGGCACTGACATAGAGGGTGTAATGAAAAAGTAGAAAAAATATGATTGCAATTTTTTTCATTTTATTGATTCATCGCGGTTAGAATTTATTGGTCGTTCTGTGAATTTAGAAAAT
>CAZJLZ010000140.1:0-7100 GCA_964546775.1 uncultured Cryomorphaceae bacterium
GATTCAGTCAAAACCTGAACAACCGTGATTCCATGCTGGTGTTGTCTTCGACCTTTTTCAGGGCCAGTGATGCATACTTGAAAGAAAACGAAAGAACTGAACTCGCAGCACTGATTTTAATTGGCGGATGGGCCGAAGGAATGTTTCTGGCTTACAATTCTGTAGAAAGCAATGGTGAAGTGGCCGAACGCATCGCAGAGCAAAAAATGACACTTGATAATATCATCAATTTACTGTCGAGTCTCGAACCTGGAGATCAATTGACGGAACTGACCAATGAGCTCACCGAACTTCAGGTTGAATTCAGTAAAATAAATTCAACTTATGAATATCAAAGACCCGAAGTAGATGTTGAGAACAAAACCACTACCTTAAAAAGTAAATCCTCGTACAACATTTCAGAGGAACAATTAAATGTAATAGGCAGTAAAATTGAATCTCTCAGAAATAACATTGTAGGTTAAAAAAACAAAACCATGAGATTAATCATTACCTTTCTTTTTAGCATTCTTTTCACGATTGGCAGCCAGGCTCAGTGCGACACCATTGCCAATGCCTGTATCAAACATATTTCAAACGAATACATTTCAGACGGACAGTTGTATCGATCTCTTTTGTATGAAGACCAAGTCGCTGAATTCAGGACCACTTTATATGGTGGAACGAAATACCGTCTGGCAGCTTGCAGCGGGTTCGAAAATGGAAACCTCATTTTTTCTGTTTTCGATTCGAAAAGAAATCTGCTTTTCACTAATAGCGAATATGATAATTCACCCTACTGGAATTTCGACGTAGAATCAACGATGGAAGTCATTGTTGAAGCCCAATTGGATTTAAACAAACTCAGCTCGGGATGTGCAGTTTTGCTAATCGGATTTGAACCATAACCCTGCGGAAACTTTTCCGTAGAAAAGGCATCTGGCATAAGTCAGATGCTTTTTTTTTGGTATTAAAATTCAGTAACCATGAGTGAACGCATACTTCGTGCATTAATGCAGCTTTTTGCCATAGTCGCACGGGTAGAGCCTGTTAGCGGAGACGACGAAAACGTCGGGCGTCGTATTGTCCGTTTGTTTCTCAAACAACAGCTCAGTCAGAAACTGGTTAACCAGTATATAAAAGTATTTGACGAGTTTATTGAACAGCATCAGCCATACTCAACCAAAGAAAACCAGCGCAAGAAAACTTCAGTTGCATCCGTAAAAGTTTTGCGCATTTGCACTCAGATCAACGAGGAGTTGACACAGAAGCAGAAATTCATCGTATTGTTGCGGCTGCTTGAATTCATCTCTACCCATAGCACAGTAACCGATCAGGAAGTGGAATTTGTAAGTACCGTTGCGAGTACTTTCAATATTTCTGAAAACGAATTCCTTCTTATGCAGGAACTGGTTCGTGGAACCGGTGACGAAATTATAGATGACGAAAACTACCTCATTATTTCAGGTATTAATTTTCCAAGTCAGAAGAAAGCACTTCATTTTTGTTCCGAAGGATTGAATGAGACAATCGTCGTGCTTCGAATCAGCAGCCTCAACTTGTTCTTTGTTCGGTATCGAGGTGAATCTGTTCTGATGATGAACGGTCAGCATCTTATACCCAGCTATATTCACGTGCTGAATCCCGGAGCAAGTATCCGCAGTCCACGTCGGCACCATTCCATTTATTACAGCGATATTCTAGGTTGTTTTATGAATGGTGAAGAATATGCCGGATTGGAGTTTTCAGTAGAGAATCTCACCTATCACTTCCCATTTGGTAATCAGGGATTGCACCCCCTTAGTTTTTCCGAAGAATCCGGAAAATTGGTTGGAATTATGGGTGGCAGCGGATCCGGAAAGTCCACTTTGCTGAATATTCTGAATGGAAATTTAAAACCCAGCGGCGGCCATGTAAAAATTAATGGGTACGATATACACGGCGAGCGCAATGAGCTGGATGGAGTGGTTGGCTATATTGCTCAGGATGATTTGCTCATTGAAGAACTTACGGTTTATCAAAATCTATATTACAACGCCAAGTTGTGTTTTGGAAACCGCCAAAACGATGAAATAAAAAGTCTTGTGAGCGAAACGCTTGAAGATCTGGGATTGTCGGATGTAAGTCATTTGAAAGTAGGTAACCCGCTCGAAAAGACGATCAGCGGCGGACAGCGTAAACGTTTGAATATCGCGCTGGAATTGATACGTGAGCCGATGGTTCTTTTTGTCGATGAGCCGACTTCAGGACTTTCGAGCCGTGATTCCGAAAACATCATGGATTTGCTCAAAGAGCTGAGTTTGAAGGGTAAGTTGATTTTTGTCGTTATCCACCAACCTTCATCCGATATATTTAAAATGTTCGACCGTCTGGTAATACTAGACCAGGGAGGGTATCCGGTATTCAATGGAAATCCGGTAGAAAGCGTTTCTTACTTCAAGCGTCTGATGCATCACGTAGACAGCGACCAATGCGAATGCCCGGAGTGTGGAAATGTCAACCCAGAACAAATTTTCAATATTATAGAAGCAAAGG
This sequence comes from uncultured Cryomorphaceae bacterium, assembly GCA_964546775.1. Lineage (GTDB taxonomy): Bacteria > Bacteroidota > Bacteroidia > Flavobacteriales_D > SKUL01 > SKUL01. The sequence continues at coordinate 2,515 of CAZJLZ010000140.1, forward strand.
TGGTTGATGAGTTCGGCCATTTGACTTCCAAAAGGAAAACCTCACCAGAAGAGTGGTACGAGAACTATAAAAAGACTTTCGGGCAGATCGACAACAATAATGACTTGAGTAAGGTTCTACCAGAAATCAAATACAAAATTCCCACGCGGTGGAAGCAGATTAAGGTATTTCTAAAGCGGGACGTACTGGCAAAAATCAGCAATCTGCAATATATGCTGATCAATTTTCTTGAAGCTCCGCTATTGGCCGCACTTTTGACCTTTTTTATCCGCTACTTCGTGTACGATCCGGTAACTGGTGGTGATTATATCTTCCGTGCCAATGAAAACATACCGCAATACATTTTTATTTCGGTAATAGTGGCGCTCTTCTTCGGACTTACTGTGAGCTCTGAGGAAATCATCCGTGATCGCAAAATAATTGCTCGGGAATCATTTTTGAATCTGAGCCGAAGAAGCTATTTGCTTTCTAAAATAGGAGTGATGTTCACTATATCAGCCATTCAGACTTTATCCTTTGTTTTGGTTGGAAACCTAATTCTAGGTATACAGGATATGCATCTTTTCTACTGGATGATGCTCTTTACTACCTCCTGCTTTGCCAATGTCCTCGGACTTAATATTTCCGCAACTTTCAACTCTGCAAAAGTAATTTACATCATCATACCAGTATTGATTATACCACAATTGCTATTCAGTGGAGTAATTGTAAAATTCGATAAACTTCACCCGACGATCAGTTCCCAGGCCGGAGTTCCGCTGATTGGAAACATCATGGCTTCCCGCTGGGCTTATGAAGGATTGGCTGTGGCGCAATACACCCAAAATGCGTATGATAGCCAGTTCTTTGACTATGAGAAACGGAAGAAATTCTCGAACTGGAAAAAAGATTACTGGGTGAAAGAGTTAAAAAACCGTGTGAATACCAGTAAGCGGCTTCTGGAAGTACCTGAAAAATTTTCGGAACTGGCCCACAATCTGGATGTTCTGCGCAATGAAATTTCTATGGAAAATCAGTTTCTGAATGGGATCGGTTTCGCCCATCTGGCATTGCTCAATCCGGAAGATGTAACTCCGAAGATCCTGGAAGAAACCAATAAATACCTGGATGTGCTCATTCTCCATTACCGGAAAGTATACAACAAAGCGTCTGACGAAAAAGAAAAAAAGCTGGTAGAAATGACCCGCACCGATGAGTTAAAAACACAGTTTCAGAAACTGCACAATAACTACAGCAATGAAAGCCTGGAAAGTTTTGTGACGAATAAAAATGACCTGACCTATATTCTGGAGCACAACAACCGATTGATTCAAAAGAAAGATTTGATTTACCGGGATACATTTCATGCAGGATTGTTCGATGCGCATTTCTATGCGCCAAACAAACTCATCGGTGGATTGCCGGTACCTACCTTTTGGGCAAACTTATTGGTGATCTGGGGAATGAGCTTATTGCTCGTTTTGGTTTTATTTGTAGATGGATTCAGAAAACTGATGGGAATCCTCAATTCCATCTTTATAAAACTATTGCCTTCACCGCCCAAACGAACCACCTCGCCTTCCGTAATGTAAATCAGTCAAAGACCGTTCTACACCTCCTCTATTTCAATCATTTCAAAAGGAAGATCAATGATGGCCTGATAGTCTTCACCAGCTTCGAGCATATCCTCATCATCTATTTCGTAATGCCACTTTACGGTAACTTTCTTACCTGCTTTCCTGATTTCTTCCAGTCTCTTAAAAACATCGAGGATACATTTGGAGGAACTGGTATTGAAGTATTCCAACTGAATATTTACTACGGTATCACTTCCTCCACTACGCGCATATCCACCAATCCAGTCAATCAATGGCTTGTAAAACTCTATCGAATTTTCCGGAATTGATCTGCCTTTAATCAAAAGAGAGCCGCTTCCGGCGTTAAATTCTACCTGTGGTGTTTTCGAGGTTCCTTCAATGACTATATTTTCCATTGGTTATTGGTTTTAAGCAACTTTCACATTCAAACTAAAAAAGGAGTTATTCTCATCAAATGGTATAAATCCAAAATCGAGTTTTTCTCCGGCTTTCCGGGCAATGTCAATCATGCCCAGACCACCTCCGCCCTTTTCACTCATCACTCCATTGTTGAGTACCGATTTATACAGTTCTTTTAAATCCTGTTTAGACATGCTATTGATTTCCTCGAGGCGTTTCTTAAGATGACTTACGTTCTGATTGTCAATAAAATTTCCGGTGATAATGGAATATCCTGTTGCATTTCTGGCGATCATAATAATGACCGCTGACTCCGGATTATCAGTTCTTCCGATTATCGGAGAAATACCTCGGTGGTGGTATAAATTCTGTAATAACTCGACCAACACATTAAATACTTTTTTCCTGGTAACAGAATTCGTATCCAGATGAGCCAATTTACCTTCAACAACACTCAGGATTGAATTGAGCAGTTCCGAAGTTAGTTCGCCTTTGAACGAGAGCATAATATTCTTACGCTCCATCTGATCATACAAATCGTATATTTCGAATTGATCGCTCATAGTTGGTTTAGGTGACAAATATAACAAGTCCATTTTTGCACGACCCTCGCCTCTTTGATTTATTTTAACTTTGATCTGTTCAAAGCGGTGACAATGGGTCGTAACATTAATGCCCGTAACTTTTCATCTATATTTGTGCCTTCAAAAAAAATCATGCAGGACAACACCAATTGGTTCAAGATTTGGTTCGATTCACCGTATTACCATCTGCTCTATAGGCACCGGGATTTTCCGGAAGCAACCGCGTTTGTTAAGCATCTGATTGATGAATTGAACCTGCCCCCAGGTAGTCGGGTTCTGGACATGGGTTGCGGCCAGGGCCGACATTGCATTCAGTTGCACGACATGGGGTTTGAAGTGGTCGGCATGGATTTGAGTGCAGCTAATGTCGATGCGGCCAATATCCACAGGGACTTGGATTTGGAATTCATTCAACACGACATGAGGGAACCATTGCAAGGTGAGAAATTTGACCTCGTATTAAATTTATTCACCAGTTTTGGCTATTTCGAAAACGTAGCCGCCAATCAACAGGTATTAGAAGCCGCAGCGAGTATGTTACGACATGGCGGCCGGTTTGTACTGGATTTTCTCAATGCCCGAAAAGTAATTCGTGAACTTACTCCTATTGAAACAAGAGAGGTGGAAGAAACCCGATTCGACATCAGCAGAAAGCTCGTAAATGGGATTATCATCAAAAATATTCAGGTGAATCAAAATCCGGAATTACAATTCGAAGAGAGAGTGCAGGCTTTGGAAAAGGACGAACTGTTTCAGCTCTTTCGCTTGGCTGGCCTGGAACCTGAATCGACTTATGGCTCCTATGATTTTAAACCTTTCAACCCCGAATCGTCCGATCGGCTCATCATTATTGCTTCATTAAAATGACAGAAAGTTTTACCCGCATAATTATCTTATTTGGATCTGCCATGGCAGCCGGAGGTTTTGTGCTGTTGTTTCCCAATGTACTCAAACCGCATCTCAAAATGCTGTTGGCATTCAGCGGGGCGTTCCTTTTAGGAATTGCAGTTTTACATATTTTACCCGAAGCTTATCACATCGGTGGGGCTGAAGTCGGTTTGTTCATTATTGGTGGATTCTTGCTTCAGATTTTGCTCGAGTATCTATCAGGCGGTATTGAACACGGCCACGTGCATATGAAAGCCCAGACAGATGATCATCATCACAAAGCCATTTCGTGGACGATGTTATTGAGCCTGGTATTACACGCTATTACTGAGAGTATGCCTTTGGGATTCCACGGTCATGACCACGCAGGTCATTCGCACGAAGGCTATCTCTGGGCAATTGTCATTCACAAAATTCCGATCACCATTGCGCTGGTTAGCCTGATGATTGCCATTTCGGTACCGCGATTGAAAATCATGCTTTACCTGTTCATTTTTGCTGTCGCCGCTCCGATCGGTATTCTCATCAATCCTCTCTTCGCACACAGCGGGGACCAGACCCCGGTTTTTGCAGCAATCATGGGTTTGGCCGGCGGAATCATTTTACACGTCTCAACAACCATTCTGCTTGAAGCCAGCGAGAATCATCGCTTTAACTTGTACAAAATGGTAATTATTATAATTGGCTTCAGCCTCGCATTTTTATCGAGTTAATGTGTCATAGGAAATACCTATGCGACCATTGGGAAATACCATCATTTCAGGCGGCCACTATGGGTTGAATTAATTACCTTTGTTTCGGAAAATTAATTTGTAAACCTCAAAATATTATACAATTATGTCAGTTTTAGTTGGTAAAAAAGCTCCGTCATTTAAGGCAAGTGCAGTAATCAATGGTGAAGAAATCGTTGAAGATTTTTCTCTTGATCAATTCCTGGGAAAAAAGCATGTAATCTTCTTCTTTTATCCAAAAGATTTCACCTTCGTTTGCCCTACTGAGCTGCATGCTTTTCAGGAGCGCCTTTCGGATTTCGAAAAGAAAAATGTAGCCGTTGTAGCTTGTTCTACCGATACCGAAGAATCACACTGGGGATGGCTGCAAATGTCGAAAGATAACGGCGGAATTCAGGGTATTACCT
>CAZJLZ010000141.1:0-3482 GCA_964546775.1 uncultured Cryomorphaceae bacterium
ACCATTCAGAACGACATTCTGAAAGAATTCATGGTACGCAATACGTACATCTATCCTCCGGCTCAGTCTATGCGCATTGTCGGGGATATTTTTAAGTACACTTCGGAACACATGCCGCGTTTCAACTCCATCAGCATTTCGGGTTACCATATGCACGAAGCGGGTGCGCCGGCCGATCTCGAACTGGCTTACACCCTCGCCGATGGATTGGAATATGTGCGCGCCGGACTTAAAACAGGACTCAATATAGATGAATTTGCTCCGCGCTTGTCCTTTTTCTGGGCGATTGGCATGAATCATTTTATGGAGATTGCCAAAATGCGGGCAGGCCGATTGTTGTGGGCCGAAATGATCAAAACTTTTGAACCCGGGAATCCAAAGTCCATGGCATTGCGTACCCACTGTCAGACATCGGGTTGGAGTTTGACGGAACAGGATCCGTACAACAATGTGGCCCGGACATGTATCGAAGCGCTGGCCGCCGCATTTGGTGGAACACAGTCGCTGCACACCAATGCACTCGACGAAGCGATAGCGCTACCTACGGATTTTTCAGCACGCATTGCGCGCAACACCCAGTTGTATCTTCAGGAAGAAACCGACATCTGCAAAGCGGTCGATCCCTGGGGCGGATCGTATTACGTGGAAAGGCTTACTCACGATCTCATGCAGCGCGCGCGGCAGCATCTCGCTGAAATTGAAGAACTCGGAGGAATGGCCAAAGCCATTGAAACGGGTTTACCCAAAATGCGCATCGAAGAAGCTGCCGCGAAAAAACAGGCCCGAATAGACGCGGGAACCGAAGTAATTGTGGGAGTGAACCGGTATACAACAGAGGAAACCACGAACATTGAAATCCGCGATGTTGACAATTCTTCGGTACGAGATCAGCAGATCCAACGGTTGAAGCGGCTCAAACGCGAACGCAACAACCCAGCTTGTTCAAACGCACTGAAAGAACTGGAGCTGTGCGCCGCGTCGGGTTCCGGAAATCTTTTGGAGAAAGCGGTGGAAGCTGCCCGCCAACGCGCTACCTTAGGAGAAATTTCGATGGCCATGGAAAAATCTTTTGGCCGCTATCGGGCAACGATTCGATCTATTTCAGGTGTATATTCGAACGAAGTGAAAAACGACGAAGAATTTCAGAAAGCCAAAAAACTCTGTGAAGAGTTTGCGGGACTCGCCGGAAGGCAGCCGCGAATTATGATTGCCAAAATGGGTCAGGATGGACACGACCGCGGAGCCAAAGTCATCGCAACTGCATTTGCTGACATCGGTTTCGATGTCGATATTGGTCCATTGTTTCAGACCCCGGAAGAAGCTGCCAAACAAGCCGTTGAAAACGATGTGCACGTTCTTGGGGTTTCATCGTTGGCCGGAGGACACAAAACGCTGATTCCAAAAGTTATTCAGTCTCTCAAAAAAATGGGGAGCGGTGAAATTCTGGTCGTTGCCGGAGGTGTCATTCCCCAACAGGATTACGAACAATTGTTTGACCAGGGTGTGGTAGGCGTATTCGGTCCCGGCACTAAAATCGCTACGTCTGCTCAACGCATTCTCGATATCCTGATAGCGGGCTACCGCTGACCTCTTTAGCTTTTGATTGAACCATAAGCCCTGCGCTTTGTTATTCTATAACCAGGCACTGGAATTTTACATCCTAAATTCTTAATTTTATGGAACGCGGCGACAAAAAAGACGGATCGAACATGAAACACATCAATTTAAGAAAGGAACTTCAGGAAGCTGAAAACCGGATTGTGCAAGCTGGCCTCCTCGATCAGGTATTGGAATGGTTGAACGAAGAACAGGAGCGGGACGCTGAAATCAGAAATGCTATTCTATCCGGAAGTGATCACAACATTCTGCTCTCTCCCTATTTTGTTCACGACCGGGCCACGTTCTCACTGGCCGCCATTAAGAAAGTAGCCATAAAGTACCGGCTTCGTTTTCTGAACAGTCAATTATTTAAAGGGGACATTCCTGACGAAGCCATTGCCAAAATAAAGCGCCTCGAAGATCGCAGTCATACCCGACTCAACCGATTTTATATTCTGGCACCTGCCAAACAATTTCAACTGGGCGATTGTAATGATGATCCGCTTTTGTTTGTTCCCCTCAGCAACGGAAAATTTTACCTCGTGCATCAATGGGGCAAGGATCTGAAATGGTACCGAAAGTGGGCCAACCTTCCGTTGCGCAACTGGCACACGCTTACTTTAACCTTGATGGCGATGAATTTGGCACTGACCATATTGATGCCAACCAGTGCCTTTGCCACCGGTGAAGAAACCGCTTTTTTGAGCAGCGGCCGAATCATTTTCTTCTTCTGGATCAATTTATTGGTCGCCGCAATATTTTCTTATGCCGGATTTGCTTTTAACTTCACCTTCAGCAAACACAACTGGAGCAGCAAATTCTTCAACGATTGAAAAGTTTCCCCTATTTATTCCTGATCATTTCGATGTTGCTGTTCTCCTGCACATCCGGAAAAACCATTGCCACCGATAACGACGTGAATTTCCTTAAAGTAAAAGCTTTTGTTCAGAAATCCTATCCGGGAGTATCGGGTGAAATACACTATTTTATTCAGTATCGCGTGGAGCTGGATGTAGAAACCTATCAGGAAATACAATTCACACATCTCATGATCCGGGAAACAAAAATTCCAGTTCAATCGGTAAGTGTTGGTACTACTCTACTGAATACCGATCGCGGCGAGCATTTGAAACAAAATACAGCAGGTGTGCGATTAAAGGCCAGTCATGCAGTTTATCACAAGGAAACAGCGCCTTCACTTAGTGCCGTGCTCGAAGAACCGGAAACTGTTACCCTTATTTATTTGGTAGACGGTGAAGAGCAACAATACCAAATTACTACGATTGAGATTGAACCAAACGAGTACAGGCCTTCGGTGAATCCCGGAGGACGGGAATAAAATAGCTTTTTATCACTTGAGAAATTTTTCAGTTTCGGTAATTTACCTGATAAGAGAAACACGGAGGTTGTATAATACTATGTATAGGCAATGCCTCAACAACCAGAAGAGCCGCACCAGTGTTAAGAGGACTCCATTATTTATGAAAGATCTTTATCCGAGCGCAGTGCATTAAAAATCGGCAACTGCAGGTGAAAGCGCACCGCGATGATTCTCGTCAGGATGACCGTCAATACCGCCGCCAGCGCGTGAAACGGAAACGCCGCCTGAAAATGAAATCCGATGAAATAAACCACACCACCAACGATACAGGCAATGGCGTAAAGGTCTTTCCTGAAAAGCAGCGGAACTTCGTTGATGATGATATCGCGAATTACACCCCCAATGCAACCACTGACGGTTCCCATAATGATGCACACCCAAATCGGAAAACCGGCTTCGAGGCTTTTGCTGATTCCGGTCACCGTAAAAAATCCGAGCCCGATGGCATCGAACAGGAACAGCGTCTTACCGAGTCTGAACAGGCGGTTTCTGAAAAGAATAA
>CAZJLZ010000142.1:0-3354 GCA_964546775.1 uncultured Cryomorphaceae bacterium
CAAAGCCATTACAGAAGCACTCAACGAATTTCCGACGATAAACGCCCAACTGGATGGCACGGAAATCATATTCCACGATTATGCGGATATCGGAATTGCGGTAAGTTCACCGAAAGGATTGATGGTACCTGTTTTGCGCAACGCCGAACAACTTTCGCTGGCTGAAATAGAATCGGGCATCAAGGACCTCGCGATCAAAGCACGCGATGGTAAAATCAGTATTGATGAAATGACCGGCGGAACCTTTACGATTACCAACGGTGGAGTTTTCGGATCGATGCTCAGCACACCGATCATCAATCCACCACAGAGCGCCATACTTGGAATGCACAACATCGTGGAACGACCCGTGGCCGAAAATGGCGAAGTGGTCATCCGTCCAATGATGTATGTGGCGCTTTCTTACGACCACCGGATCATCGATGGCAAAGAATCGGTGAGTTTCCTCGTGAAAGTGAAAGAAATGCTCGAAAACCCGGAAAGAATGGTTTTCGGAGGAAAATCACCGGAAGAGATTTTGTTGGGATTATAATTTCAATGACATAATCATAAAAGTCTGCGTAACATCTGTTACGGACTGTTTCTTCTTTCCTATGTATTTTTGTAGGACCGAAAATTACTACAGATCATATTCAAAAATATAGATTCACCATGAACGTCAAACAAATTTATACCGGATGCATCGCACACGCTGCGTACTATCTGGAAAGCAACGGAGAAGCAGCCATTTTTGATCCGCTGCGAGAAGTTCAGCCGTACATCGAAATGGCGAAAAAAGACAACGCCAAAATCAAATACGTTTTTGAAACACATTTTCATGCCGATTTCGTCAGCGGTCATTTGGATCTCGCCAAAAAAACCGGAGCGCAAATCGTGTATGGCCCAACCGCAAAGCCCGGTTTCGAAGCGATTGTTGCCGAAGACAATCAGATTTTTGAGGTGGGCGCGTACAAGGTAAAAGTGATCCACACTCCGGGTCACACCATGGAGAGCACGACTTATCTGCTGATCGATGAAAACGGACAAGAACACGGAATCATCACCGGCGATACTTTATTTATTGGTGATGTCGGACGGCCGGATCTGGCCCAGCACGTAAAAGCAGAACTGACTCAGGAAATACTGGCTTCGCATCTGTATGACTCACTCCGCAACAAGATCATGCCTTTGCCGGATCATCTGATGGTCTATCCTAATCATGGTGCCGGAAGCGCGTGCGGCAAGATGATGAGCAAAGAAACCACCGATACGCTCGGAAATCAGAAAAAAGTGAATTACGCCCACAACACAAAGTTGAGCAAAGCAGAATTTACAGAACAATTGTTGACCGGGCTCACCACTCCTCCGGCCTATTTTCCCGAAAATGTGATGATGAACATCAAGGGATACGATTCGCTGGATACCGTGATGGACCGGGCGAAAAAACCATTGAATCCGAATGAATTTGAGGCAGCAGCCAACGAAACCCGAGCGCTAATCCTCGACACACGAAACGATAAGGTCTTTGCAAATGGCTTCGTGCCCAACAGCATCAGCATCGGATTGCAGGGGAATTTTGCGATGTGGGTAGGAGAAATGATTCCCGGCGTAGACCATCCGATTTTACTGGTAACTGAACCCGGCAAAGAAGAAGAAAGCATCATAAGATTATCCCGAGTTGGTTATGACAATGTCCTTGGATACCTGAAAGGGGGATTTGATGCCTGGAAATCTGCCGGAAAAGACGTAGAAACGATCAATCGGGTGTCTGCTGAGGAATTCGAAAAACTGTACAAAGACCAACATCCGTTGGTGATTGATGTCCGCAGAAAAAGCGAGTACGATTCAGAACACATCGTAGACGCTCTGAATGTTCCGCTCAATGAAATCAACCAGCATCTCGAGCGCATTCCGAAAGACAAAAAATTTGTACTGCACTGTGCGGCCGGATACCGGAGCATGATTGCCGCGTCTATTCTGAAACAACGCGGTTGGTCAAATTTTGCAGATGTAATCGGAGGTTTCGGTGAGATTGCCAAAAAGGACGTGGAAAAAACCAATTATGTTTGCCCCACAACACTTTTGTAGCCGACGTTGAACGTGCTTTTGTGGTTTGGAATACTTTTTGACTTACCACCCACATGAAACGCTTCGCCCTACTACTTCTTCTGACGTGTATGTTCTCCGGACCACTCGCTGCCCAGAAAAAACATCCGCCGGTAGTTGATCTGGATACGCTCGAAAAAGTCGAGCTGCCAAGAATTTACCACAACGCTTTCAAACCGGGAGAAAAATTAACCTATCGCGTGCGATACGGGTTTTTTGACGCAGGTGAAGCGACAATCGAAGTCCGTCCGACCAACAAAACATTCAATGGCCGCAAGGTTCACCACATCGTAGGTATCGGTAAAACCATCAGTGCCTTCAACTGGTTTTATAAGGTTCATGATGTCTATGAATCGTATGTAGATACCAAAGGCGTATTTCCCTGGCAATTTGACCGTGATGTAAAAGAAGGCGGCTATGAATTTGAACAGCACTATCGATTTCATCAGGACAAGCATGCCGTAGAAACCCATAAAGATCAGACCTTCGCTACGCCGCACGGTGTGCAGGATATGATGTCGGCCTTGTTTTACGCGCGGACGATGGATTTTTCAAGCGCTTATTCCGGTCAGATATTCACCGTAAAATCTTTTGTTGACGAAGAAGTATTCGATCTCCAGGTCAGGTTTATGGGCCGGGAGACCATCAGCACGAAACTTGGCAAATTCCGATGTTTAAAATTCGTTCCGCACGTTCAGGAAGGCCGGGTATTTAAAGAAGACGAAAGTGTAATTATCTGGGTTTCTGACGATGCCAACAAAATTCCGATTCTCGCGAAGGCCGATATATTTGTCGGATCGATTAAAATGGAACTCAGCGATTACGAAGGAATTTCAAATCCGCTGGCACAGTATCATTAAACGCTCTAATCCGTCAGAACCCCCAACCCAACTTCAACCCCATTACCGGAACCCAGCTATTTCCTTTTCGGGGCTCCGTAAAATAAAGGGTTTCAACCGGAACATTTTTCCTCCGGACTTCAGTCCCACTGACAAACGAATGTCCGATTCCAAAATAAATATCATAAAAGAAATTGCTGTTGATGCTGAGATGCTGATAACCGAAAGTAATGTTTACTTCGCCGATCTCCCTGCGGTCCAAATGCTTCTGACCGTTTAAAGTGCCGCTGGAATCCAGTTCGGCAAAGCTTTTTTCAAAAACCCGAAAAGCAACCTGTGGCATAATATAGGCCCCATTGAGTTCAGGACTATCCAAAAGATAATACCGCAATCCGAGTCGCAGTGCCGGACCTGTACGAACGGTAATATT
>CAZJLZ010000143.1:0-4113 GCA_964546775.1 uncultured Cryomorphaceae bacterium
TCGTCTTGATTGGCTGACAGTTCGTAAATTGGCGCCACCAGCTCAAAACTACTATGGGTTTGTTGAGACTTTTTTGTTTCTGTATCTTTTTGGTTTCGACTGTGTTGACCGAAGCCCAAATTGGCACAGCGGTTTTTGAGCAGTTGAATACCGACCATGGATTGCCACAAAATTCGGTCACTTCTATCATTCAGGATCAATATGGTTTTATGTGGATGGGCACACAGGATGGTTTGTGCCGGTACGACGGGCTTCGATTCAAAATATTTCAGTCGGATAAAAGCGATTCGACTACCATCAGTCACAATTTTATCTGGGATATTTACGAAGACGACCGGGGCATTATCTGGATTTCGACCCTGGGAAACGGATTGAATCGGCTTGATCCAACTACTGGAATTTTTAACCGGTACCTGCATCACCCGGACGATTCCACAGGCTTGTCCAATCACAATATTTTTTCAACGCAATGGGCCGGCGGTTATTTATGGGTTGGGACCAACAATGGTTTGGATCGCCTGGATGAAAACACCGGCAAATGCCAACATTTTTTTCAGCGTTCGGACACTTATTCCGAAGGCAAAGCCACCAACCTGATTCGCACCATCACTTTTCATCCGCCCAGCTCTTTGCGCCTGAATACCGACCGTGGCCTTACTTTATTGAATATCGAAACCAAAGAGTTTGAAGAGTATCTGTTGAGCCCGTTTGGACAATCCGCAGACTTGAGTGACATCCGGCGCCTGGAACAAATAGAAGATTGGCTGTATATTCTTACCGCAAAACAATTGCTTCGGATAAATTTTCTCATCGAAAAAGAAGAGATCTTGCTGGATGTACAGACTTTACACCAAAATTCAACCGTTACTTTTTCGGATTTTGAAATGAGCAACGGATTTCCGGAATGGATTGCTTCCGAAACCGGAATTTTCAGGTTGAATAAAACATCCGGACAAATCGATCATTACACCCACAATTCTGATGACATCCGCAGTCTTGCGCACAACCGTGTTTTATCTATTTGCTTATCGGATGATGGTGTGTTGTGGGCCGGAACACGAAATGGTCTCAGCAAAATGAATCAAACCAACCCGGTTTTTGAACTGTTCAGAAAAAATGGAAATACAGATTTTGCATTGGGCAATAAAAGCGTGCAGTGCATTCTGGAGGATCAACAGCAGCGGCTTTGGGTGGGCACGCACGAAGGGATCAACATCATTGACCGGACATCACAAACCATTCAAAAACTACAGCACAACAGCGAGGATCCATTCTCATTGATTTCTGACTATGTGCTCTCTATGTCAACCGACCACCAAAACAGAATATGGGTGGGAACAGCAAACGGCGGACTGCATCGCATCGATGATCCAAACTCTTCAGAAAAGATTCCGGTTAAGCGATTTTCTCCAAGCCTTTCATCCATTCATTCTTTGTTACCTGACGATTCATTGATATGGATTGGAACCGGTGGAGATGGTTTATACAAATGTGATTTAAATGGAAATGTACTTCGACATTTTCCTGCAAAACCGGACGGTGAAGGACCTGCCCACTCGTATATCTACGACATTTTTAAAGACAGTTTCGAGAATTACTGGCTCGCAACACCAACCGGAGGACTACAATTATTTGATCCTAATGAAGAAAAGTTCATTTATATTCAGCACAATCCTTCCCTACCCACCAGTTTGAGCGGCAACACGGTATTGTGCATTTTCGAAGATGGTCAGAACCAACTATGGGTCGGGACAACATCAGGAGTGTCGAGGATGGATACACCTCTGGAGCGCGAAATGTATCATGCCGCTTCGAATCATGATTATTTCCGGTTTTCCCATTTCGGTCGCGGTCAAGGCTTGCAAAATGAAGTGATTTATGGGATGGTTGAAGATAACCATGGTCAACTCTGGATGACCACCAACAATGGAATGATTCATTTTGATCCGGAACAGGAAAAGGTAATCCGTACCTACTACCGGGAAGATGGCTGCCAGGGAAACGAGTACAATCAAAACGCATATGGCTCCAATGACCGGGGAGAATTGTTTTTCGGAGGGGTGGACGGAATGCATATTTTTCATCCCGATAGTCTGCGTTCGCTGCAATACGTCCCGCCGGTGTATCTTACAGATATTCTACTCAATTACGAATCGGTTCCATATGTGTCGGGAAATGATTTTGTGTTGGGAAGTGCACCGCATCTTGTGAAAAACCTCGAACTGGCATACAACCAGAATGTCGTTGGTTTTGAATTTGCTGCGCTCAGTTTTGCCAACAGCTCGCGAAACCTTTATGCCTGGATGCTGGAAGGTTTTGATACCGATTGGAATTACGCATCACAAAACAGGTTGGTATCCTATACAAATCTCGATCCCGGAGCGTACACGTTCCGCGTAAAAGCTTCCAACAGCGATGGGTTTTGGAATGAAACCGGAACGTTCGTCAACATCGCGGTTCAGAACCCACCGTGGAAGTCATGGTACGCCTATTTATTTTACGCATTGCTTGTGTTCGGAGTGTTCTACATCATCGTGAAAACCAGGACCCAAAAGGCAATTCGCCAAATGCAATTACAAGTCGCAGTGAAACAAGCCCGGGAAGAGGAAAGAGAACTGTTTCGTAAAAAAAGCGCTCAGGATTTTCACGACGAAGCAGGAAACAAAATTACCCGCATCAATTTGTTGGTTGAATTGCTTCGAAGTGAAAGCAATGACGCACCAAAACTTCAGGAATTTCTCGATAAAATTGGAAAAAACACTGCAGAGCTTTCTTCAGGGATGCGCGATTTTAACTGGGCCATCGATCCGGACAAAGACGATCTGTACGAGCTCGTAGTACGGATTCAATCTTTTGGTCAATCGATGTTTGAAGGCAATCGGGTGGCTTTTTTGGTAAAGGATACAGGGGAAATTGACAAATCGCTGAAACTTCCAATGCAAATGCGGCGTGATTTGCTGTTGATTTTTAAGGAAGCCATCAACAACGCAGCCCGGCACTCCGGAGCGCAACGTGTAGAGTTTTCGGCGGAGGTGAGCAATGGTGTCGTCCACCTTTGCCTGACCGATGACGGCTGCGGTTATTCCACACAAACGACGGGAGTATCAGGTTATGGTCTCAGGAATATGCACGAACGAGCTGCACGACATCATATTGATCTGGATATTTCTTCTAATCCTGACAGCGGTACTTCCATTTGCACTTCTTTCAAAATACCGCAGATGAGGGATTCTGAGAAAGAGTCAATACACTAATTTTATGACCACCAAAACAACCTGATGACAGACAGGGAAAAATTGCTTCACATTGCTATTGTCGAAGACGACGACGACATCCGTGCGCTTCTGGAATTGCTGATTGATCGTTCGCCGGGATTCACCTGCAAACACACCTTTCGCAATGCAGAAAGTGCAATGAAACCGCTCAAAGAGATTCAACCGGATGTTGTGCTGATGGATGTAGAACTCCCCGGTATTTCAGGCATTGAAGCTATTGCGCAGCTAAAGCCGCAGCTCGAACTCACCGATTTTGTGGTATTGACCATCCGCGATGATTCCGACACCATATTTGACGCGCTTCGTGCAGGAGCAGGCGGCTACCTACTAAAGGATACTCCCCCGGCCGATCTGTTGACCGGAATCCGCGAAGTTTCTGAGGGCGGAGCACCCATGACTCCGGCGATTGCCCGCAAAATCACCGCCTACTTCAGACCTTCCCTGAAGCATGATTTAACCGACCGGGAAACCGAAATACTTAAATGGCTTTGCAAAGGTCAAAATTACAATCAAATTGCCGATCAGCTATTTATCAGCGGCCACACAGTTCGGGTGCACATCAAGAATATCTACCGCAAACTGCATGTAAATTCGCGGGGCGAAGCCGTCAACCTGGCAGTAAGAGACCGGTTGGTCTAGTTTTCTTCTGATCAATAAATACCTCATTTGGGGAATTGTACAGGATTCCGATCCCCCACATCTTTGTTGTGTTTATAAACTTTAACCAAATAATCATGAAAAAACACTACGCATTGATGCTGATCGCTGCCAGTATAATTCAAACTGCCGTCGGTCAGACCACCATTACAAACAACAATCTAAACCTGATTGGTGATGT
>CAZJLZ010000144.1:0-4805 GCA_964546775.1 uncultured Cryomorphaceae bacterium
CAAGGTGATTTTTCAATTTCGGTATCCGTAAATGGTGAACTCCTGCCGGCTTCCCCCATTCATTCTGTTCCAGTTGCTGAGTATGCAAAAAACTCATTGTGGAATCAAAATGAGGATGAAAGCATAAGTTATACATCAGGAAATGTAGGTGTCAACACCGAAAATCCTTCTTCTTCATTTCATGTAAATGGAATTAGTACATTCACGAATACAGACAACGCTAGTTCATTGCTAAACTTAGGTGCCAATTCCGACACACAGGACAATTGGATTTCGAGTTTTGATGAAAACAATGAGAGACAATGGGTGGTAAACTTATTGGATCGTTCCCATGATAACGGATTTGGGATTTTTAGTGATGAAATAGAACACTATGTATTCCGAATAAACACCGCTGGTAAGGGTCAGTTTTATCGCGGTTTATCCATAACCAATGTCTCTGATAGTGAAATGTTGAGATTCTCTTCAAATGCTTCGAATCAAGATGCGCATATTAGAAGTTTCGATAACAATGGTAATGCCCAATGGATTATTAATTTAATGGATCGGTCCCATGATAATCGATTTGGAATATTCAGTGAAGTGACTAATCAATACGAATTTAGGATTTTACATTCTGGACTAACTGAAGTCCGTTGTCTGAAAATACTGGGGGGCTACGACATCAAAGAGGATTTTGATTCCAATGAAAATTTGCTTCCGGGCGAGGTTGTTGTATTGGATGAAGCCAGTTCCGGTAAACTCAAACGAACAACTGAACCTTATGACAAAAGGTTGCTGGTATCATCAGCGGTGCCAATGGCATTCAACCGGGAATGACTTTGTCACAAGAGGGTTTCTCAAACGGGGAATACCCACTGGCATGGTAGGTCAGGTCTATGTGAAAGCCACGGGTAAAATAAATGTCGGAGACTTGTTGACCACTTCCAACACACCCGGTCATGCGATGACTGCAAAAAATAAACGAAAATCACCTGGAGCAGTTATCGGTAAAGCCATGTCAGGTCAAGACGGCGGCGAAGGTTTTGTTCTCGTATTGGTAAATCTGCAATAATTTGAAAAAGTTATGAGACTACTATTTTTTTTATTTCTGAGCATGTTTCACCTGTCAGTTTTTGCGCAGGGAACTATTCAAAATGGGGATAGTTCAGATACACTCAATTCATATTTATCCGGTCGAATTTACATGGTATATCGTAATGAAGTGCCCATTTTTTGGGAGGATAGATTTGAACTAAGTCCTACTGATTTTCCTGAATTGGTTGGGCTTAAGGATTATTTCGGAATAGAAAAAATTGAGAATTCTTTCTTCTTCGCTGACGATGAATTCTTATCTCGAACTATGACCGTTTTCTTCACCCACGAAAATATGATTGAGCAGCTACTCGATACCCTAAAGACCTTTTCAACTGTGCGTTTAGTAGAGCGTATTCCAATGATTAAAACAGGTTTGGTGCCAGACGACAGTATGTACGACAATCAATGGTCTTTAACTCAGGTTAACGCCGAACAGGCGTGGGACATAACTACCGGCTCCAGTCAAATCAAAATTGCGATTGTAGATGATGCTATTCAAACCAACCATCCTGACCTAAGCGATGTGATTTTTTCCAGCTATGACGCCTCCACTGGCGGCAATAATGCCATGCCTCCTACTGAACTCTATGATCACGGAACTCATGTTGCAGGTATAGCTTCTGCAGAATCAAATAATGCCTTCGGTGTTGCGTCTATTGGATTTGGAAACATTCAGTTGATAGCAATTAAAGCATCTGACGGAACTCCGAATCCTGATGGGCCGGGTGTGCTTATAACTCATTCCTATCAAGGTGTCGTCTGGGCGGCGCAAAATGGAGCAAATATAATCAATTGTTCTTGGGGTAGTTATTCTTTTTCATCTGTCCATCAACAAACTATCAACTCTGTATCTGAATCTGCCATCATAGTAGCAGCAGCGGGAAATGATAATATAACGGATCAACTATATCCAGCAGCTTATGACAATGTAATTGCAGTGGCCAGTTCCAATCAAACTGATCAAAAATCTGACTTTTCTAATTATGGCAATTGGATTACAGTCACGGCTCCGGGAACATCGATAATGAGCACTGTAATAAATGGTAGCTATTGGTACAATAGTGGAACAAGTATGGCATCTCCATTGGTCACGGGATTGTTAGGACTTGTATGGTCTGCTAACCTTAATTTAACCAAAGAAAGCGTGGTAGATTGTGTTTTAAATAGTGCTTTAAATGTGAATTGGTCAGGGTCTGGCAGCGGAAGGATTAACGCATTGGGGGCTGTGCTTTGTGCTCAGTCCGGAAATGTCTGGGTAGACCAAAACTATAGTGGCTTTGAGAATGGTGCTTTTACCACACCATACAACACATTAATGGAAGGCGTGGACGCGGTTACCAATGGAGGTAGTATCTATATCAAGTCTTCGTCGAGTTCAGCAACCCCTCTCATTGATGTCAACAAAACGTTCATGATCCGGACGTGGAATGGAAGTTCTTCGGTGGGTGTGGATTAATCATACGCAAATACGCTTATCAGGCAGCTTTTTCGCCGTATTGTGCCAAAGTAACGTTTACTATCAGCCGTGTACTTTTCCCCTCCTGGTTCTCATACTCCATACTTTCCCCCGGCGACCCCACCCGGTTCTCCAGATTCTTTAACCCCAAACCAGTTTTACCGGCCTTTGATTTTTTGATGACTTCGAGGTCAAATCCTTTTCCGTTGTCGGCAAAGGACAATTCGAGCCGGCCATTTTGTTCACGCATGGTAAGGATGATTTCGTTCGCTTCTGCGTGTTTGATAGCGTTGCTGATCATCTCCTGAATAACGCGAAATAGCGCCAACTCATGCTCCATAGGCAATCGTAGTCTGAGCGATTGAATGTCTTTTTTGAAAGGGCACAAATCAATGATGACAAAAAACTGAATAATCCGACCCAAAGAATACTCTTCCCAAAATTAATTGCTCAATATTTCATCATCTCCCCCAGCCCTTTCTTCATTTCTTCGAGCTCTGACGATGTAACTGTTCCGATGCGCTCGATCAGCCGATGTTTTGAAACACTGCGAATATGAAAAACCAGAATCTCAGAAGGCTTTTTCAATCCATTGGTCTTGTTCGGTCTGATAACAACATTTCCTTTATAGTTCTTTATGCTGGTTGTCAAAGGACAAACAATCACCACCTTCAGATAAGTGTTCATCAAATTCCCACTTAAAATTACCACCGGCCGATATCTGGCCTGTTCACTTCCCTTTACAGGATCAATTGAAGCATTCCAGATCTCACCTTGTTTCATTCGGGCGAATCGGTTTCTTCGATTTGTCGAAAATAATCCTGCATTCCTTCTTCTGCGATTTTCATAACATCCTCATCTTGTGCTGCACGCTTGTAAGACTGAATGTATTCTGCCCGGGTAAGCTGATCGAGGTAGATGCGCAGTGCTTTCTCGATCAAAGCATTTTTAGGAACAGAAAGTTTATTGGCATGATCGGCCAGCAGGCGCAGCAAATCATCTGGAAGTGAACTGGTGAAAGTAGACATAGTGTGGTGTATTTACGATTCAAAAATATAAAATGTAAGTGTAGTTGGCAAGTCAATTCCCTCAGTGTCCTCTTTGAGTGACATCTGAGAGAGGTAAACTTCAAGGCACAGGCAGATGCTCGCACCAGATAGTAAACTTTGCGCCTCCGCGCCCCTGCCTTGCCGGCAGGCAGGTTTGCGAGAAACCCGAAAAAACCCTCCAAAAACCGTAATTTCGAAGCGCTTTATCTTAATGAAAAACGCATTCAATGCCCGGCAAACGCAACGTACACATCCTTGCACCCGAAACGCTCACCGGAATTAAAATTTCAGACTCGCCAAAATCTGCGGCGGGAATTGGTGGCATCACCACTGCCCTGCGTCACATCAGCGAAGAAATGGGTTTGTTCGGTGGAATGAAGTTGCTCGCGAAAATCAACCAGGTGGATGGTATCGACTGTCCGGGCTGTGCGTGGCCAGATCCTGCGCACCGCTCTGTACTTGGTGAATACTGCGAAAACGGTGCAAAAGCCATCGCCGAAGAGGCAACGAAAAAACGGGTTGATGCAGAATTCTTTGCCCAGCACAGCGTAGAAGAAATCAGTTCCTGGAGCGATTATGAAATCGGAAAATCAGGTCGCATAACCGAACCTTTTTACCTCGCCGAAGGCGAATCACATTACAGCCCCATTTCGTGGGAAGCCGCCTTTGAAAAAATCGCAAACAAACTAAAATCCATTGCACCCGAAGAAGCGGTATTTTATACTTCGGGACGAACCGGCAACGAAACGGCATTTCTGTACCAGTTGCTCGTACGAAAATACGGAACCAACAACCTGCCTGACTGCAGCAACATGTGTCACGAAAGCAGCGGCGTTGGGCTCAGTGAAACCGTGGGAATCGGAAAAGGATCCGTAACACTCGAAGACATTTACGAAGCCGAAGTGATTCTCGTCATGGGTCAGAATCCCGGAACGAATCACCCGAGGATGCTGAGCGCATTGCAAAAATGCAAAGCCAACGGCGGAAAGATGGTCCATATCAACCCGCTTCCCGAAGTCGGAATGGAGCGTTTCGTCAACCCGCAGAGTCCACTGGATATTTTAAGGGGTGGAACCAAAATTGCCGATCTTTTCCTTCCCGTCAAAATCAACGGAGACGTCGCATTGTTAAAACTTGTCATGCTCGGTTTGCTCGAAGCCGAACAACTGAATCCGGGAAAAGTCATTGACCGTGAGTTTATTGAATCACTCACCACAGGGTAC
>CAZJLZ010000145.1:0-3166 GCA_964546775.1 uncultured Cryomorphaceae bacterium
AGGAGTAGGTTTGTATCTTGTAAAAGCTCTAACCGAACTACATCAGGGAAAAGTAAACCTTGACGTGAGTCAGGGAAAAGTGCGGTTCACTATTGTACTACCGGGCGCCTGAAATTAAAAACTCCCCGCACGAGTCGGGGAGTTTTAAATCATTTCGCGGAGTACCGCTGGTTAGTTATTATCCAGAATGTGAAGCGTTCCCTGGAATGTACAGACTCCGTTGTCTATATCGATGATGTAGTAGAAAACATCGCCTTTTTTATCATCACCATCCCAGCAATTGCCATTGATCAGTGTGGAAGGGTCATCGTGGTCAACTTGGTCACATACGTATCGATCGTTTTCGAAAGCTACTTTACCCCATCTGTCAAGGATTGTGACTTTGGTGTCAAATATTGACGAACTCGGCACGACAAACTGGTCATTAACGTTGTCGCCGTTA
Source organism: uncultured Cryomorphaceae bacterium (assembly GCA_964546775.1). Classification (GTDB taxonomy): domain Bacteria; phylum Bacteroidota; class Bacteroidia; order Flavobacteriales_D; family SKUL01; genus SKUL01. The sequence continues at coordinate 443 of CAZJLZ010000145.1, forward strand.
TTTGGAGTAATGATATTTGGAATAAATTCTATTCCGATGAGGTCTGCGTCAACATCAGCGGTTCCTGCATTTCCGCAAACATCGGTAACAAAAACGGTGTACAATCCTGGCTCAGCATGACTGAGGGTAAGTGAGCCATCCGAAGTGAATCCGGTGCTGTCGGTAAGTCCCGGGCCTTCCCACAAATAAAAGAAGTCATTTGTGCTGGTTCCGGCACCGCCGCTAATATCAGTTACAGAAAGTGTAAATGCATCTCCCGTACACGAAGGTTTTGAGCCGGGTGTCACCACAATCGGGTCATATACCGGAACAGTAACGATGGTTGACGCACTCTGCACTGTACCACATTGGTCGGTTACCGTTACTGTGTACTGATGCTGGCCAAAACCGGGCGATACAGTAATAGAAGAATTACTCGAACCGGTTTCAAGCCAATCATAATCAAAATTCCCGGCGCCTCCGTCTACATCGGCAGCAAGCACGTGAGCATCACCCTCACAAACAGAAGTCGGAGAAGGAAGATTAATGGTAATCGGATCATAAACCGGTACCGTTACCGTAACGGAATCCATTTGTGAAGTGCCACCACAGTCGTCTGTTACAACAAGAAAGTATACTTCTGTTTGAAAAGGATTGACGGTTATTTGTTGTCCCGGATCAAACCCTTGCCATTGGTATTGGTATGGTTCAGCACCGTCTTCGGCCGATCCGGTGAGTGTTACTTCATCACCGGCACATACCACCGATACGTTCTCACCAGCATCTGCAACCGGCGATTCGAGTGGAATAAAATATACGGCGACAGAATCTGTTCCGGTCACTCCGCACTCGTCAGTTACGGTAATCGTATACCAGGTAATTGTTTGAGATCCGTCTGGTGAAACGGTAGTTTCGGAATCCTCATCTCCGGTGCTCCAGAAATATTCCAGGTCACCGAAGCCGAGTGAACCGGTAGCCGTTAATTCTACAGTTTGACCCACACAATTGATGGTATCATTAGGGCTGGTGAACACTACCGGGTCGGGTTGAGTATTGTCGGTAACCGATACGGTAGTGGTTTCGGGTGCCAGTCCGCAGTAATCGGTTACAGACACAATATAGGTATCAGTGCCACCACCTTCCGGAGGTTCTACCATAAAAGTGGAACCCTGCCCAAGAATATTGTCCGGATCGGATTCGAGCGCCCAGTCATAGATGTAGGGAGAAAGGCCCTGGCTGGCAATGGCGGTGAGGTTGACAAATTCGGTTGGACAATTAATAATGACATCTTCGGCGTCTACATCAAAAGTATATTCATTGTAAACGGCTATACTGGCACTGGTGAAAATGGTATCTCCTGTACACTCGTCGATAGAAGAAGCAGTAAATATAAGTGAATCGACCTGTGCACCAAGATCATTCGCGATGCTTATAATGTCAAAACAAATGGTGTCAACGCCCTCCTGGAAAACAACATATTCTTCTTCAGGTAAAATATACTGAACACCGGCTGTTGCCGAACCGCCAACCTCAAAATAGGCAGTATCAATACCAATGGTATCGTTTCGGGATAAACAAAAGCGAGCGTCCGAACAGCCGGCGAGAATACCATCGTTGAAATCGTTTTCTCCTATTTCAATTCCTCCCGCCACGGGTGATGCGTTAATTGTAACAGTGGCGTGAGACTGAAATCCACCTTTTTCCAGAAATACTCCGGAGTCCAACGCTGAATCACTGGCATCTGCAATGGCAAGTTTGATATGATATAATTCACCGCAAATAACTTCGGCACGGGCAGTAAGAGTAACGGTCATTCCCGGAAACTGAATATCGTTCGGTTGAGATGGGTTGTTATTTACAAAGTACTGGCTGTCTTCAACAAAATTCGGGTTAACATTCAGGCAGTTCTGAACCGTGCCACCTCCCGTCGGAACTCCGCCGTTGATGGTATTTACAGCGATAGGAGTTTCAGAACCTGGAATTGTCGCAATGTTAATTGCATTATTAGAATACGGCCCATTGATGCCAGGCCCACTTATGAAAAATCCAAAGGGGTCATTGTAATTGGAACAGGTAAAGCCGGGGTATTCTTGTGACGTAAAAACGAAGCGGATGGTGAGAGAATCACCAGATGGGATAAAATCAAATTCAAGAATCGCGCAATTGTTTACCGAAAAACTGGTGCCGCCTGCATTGGCCAGAGCCAACATGTCAGGGTCTCCTGTAATATTTGGATCGACTGCGCCAAATCCTCCGGTTGCTTGAATCACATCGCCACTGGCCATTACAATTCCCTCATCGAAATCAACGAAATCACTGGGTCCTTCATACCGCCCTATCTGGTTATTGACCTGATCTCCTATAAAACCGTTGAAGGTAACATTGAATACCTGAATACCTTCACCCAACAATATATCCTGAACGAGTTCTTCGGGTGTCATGGTTTGATCAATGATTACCTGAGCATGGGCAGTCGACCAGCAAAGCATTATTGCCACGAAACATGCTTTTAAAAAGTAGAGAGAGATGGTATTCTTCATCCGGTGATGGTTTTTGATTGTGTTAAAGTTTTTCATGACAATACATGTTTCTGGTTTCTGAATTAATTATCTCACAACAGTTACTGTTCCTTGTTTTTCGATCAATTTTCCGTTGGTAGTTTCTGCTTTAATAGAGTAGACATATACTTCATTCTGGCTGTAGTGTGTATAAGCTGGTTCTGCACCGTCCCATTTCACCTCCATA
>CAZJLZ010000146.1:0-7172 GCA_964546775.1 uncultured Cryomorphaceae bacterium
TTGGCCAATGCTGCGGTGAATATGGCCGCTGAAAAATGAACGTTTACAAGGTCGGGCTGAGTCTTTTGAACCACTTTATCCAATTTTTGGGCTGCCCGGAAATGATTGAGGGGTGAGAAGCCCCGGGGAAATTCGATATCATATAGTTGACATCTCAAGTCCCTTTTGTAGCAATCGATATCGCTGATATGCCGGGTGCTGGTAGCCAGAGATACAATATGTCCCGAATCTATCAGTTGTTCCACCAGATCTTCCAGAAAGGTGAAATAATTCGTAATGGATGGTATGACAAATAATATCTTCAAATGGTCTAATGCCGTTCAGAAAACAAGCGAAGATACTTCTCCTTATTGGAATTTACAGAATAGCGGGACTCTACTGTTTTGCGTCCCTCAGCGCCCAAACGTTGGCGTTCGCTTTTATTCGCAAGCAGAATGCGGAGATGATTTACCCAGTCATCCGGTTTATCAACCGACACCAACAGGCTGTCGTGTTCATGGGTTAATATTTCGTTGTTTGCACCCACCGCTGACGCAACAACAGGTATGCCAAGCGCCATGTATTGCAGTGCCTTAAAACCGCATTTGCCTCGTTCCCAATCGGTGTTGCGCAAAGGCATAATTCCGATATCAAAAATCAGTAGGTCATCTATTTCTGTGGCTTGTTGCCACGGGATGAAGCGGTATCGGATGTTTCTGAAATCCGGATCTTCGTCGCAAATGATGTGCAGAAGAAAATCAGTTTCCTGTTGTAATTGTTCAAGTTGAGGTGCTATCTGTCTGATCTGAATTAGCGTGGAGTGCGTCCCCGTCCAGCCAATCACAAGAGGATGTTGATCATCAGCCTCTTTAATCCGATTGTGATGGCTTACTGTATCGATTGTGGTAGGAATAACTTCTACGAAACGATTGTATTGTTGAGCATATCTGGCCAGAAAATGATTGCCGGCAGAGACTTTATAACTATAGCGGCAAATGGCACCGACCTTTTGGTAATACTTTAGTCCGGCCGCAAATTTATTGGCATCGGAATAGTTTTTTATCCAAATGGCATCGTCAAAATCATAAATAATTTTCTTCGAGTACCACCGCGAAATGATATATTCTAGAACTGGCGGTCCGACAGGCATACATTCGCGGTGAATAAAAATATACTCATATTTACCAAGTTTCCGTAATAATGAAAACCGCCTGACAATACCAGTAATTAGACCCTTGGTTTTCAACATGAAATTTCCTGGCTGATAGAAAATGTCCCACACTTTTTCTGACCAGAATGGATGATAATCGTATTCGATACTGTTTTGACTGAAAATACCGAGGTACTGTTCGAATCTGAATCGTTGATTGGGAGCTTTTTTTGGGGGGTAAGGTGCTAAGATCAGTATCTTCATCGGCCCAGTTTGTGATAAATCAGGTCAATTTTATTTACTCCATTCTCGAGCGAGAAATATTCCTCAGCCCCGGCAATAATAGTCTTCGGGTCTGAATGTAGAAGTTGGTCGGTACTGTCCACTGCACGGTCGAGCTCTGGAATGCTCAGATCGTTTAGACAAATTCCTCCTTTGGATTTCTTCACAATCATAGAAGTGTCTCCAATACCCGCATTACAAACTACCGGAATTCCCATACTCATCAGCTCCCCATGTTTCGTTGGTGACGAGGCTTTCTTTGAAAATACCGGCTTAATAAAAAAAACTGACCAATTAAAAAGTGACAGGTACATTGGAAGCTCCTCTCGGCTGGAAGCAATAATACGGACTGCACTTTCTGGAATTTCGGTTTTTCGGATTTCGGCCCAAATCTTTTCTGGTTCATCCATCGTCACAAACAAAAGTACAGCAGTCGTGTATTTTATAAGCAGCATTTGAAAATACTGCAGCATTTCTGCCAAAAGGTACCATGTTCCGGTGGATCCGACATAACCGACCACGAGGTTTTCGTTCGTTATTTCAAGGTTATTTTTAATCTGTTGAACTTTTGATTTGTCAACCTGAGCCTTGTCGAAATGTGTGAGATCAACGCAACAAGGAATAATTGATATTCGGTCGGCGGAAGCAACATTCCATTTCAGAATTTCGTGGCGTGCGCTTTCTGTTAGTGAAATTATATGATCCGCTTTTTTCAGAAACCGGAGTTCTTTGTGTTTAAAATATTTGTATATCAGGCGATAAACCGGATTTTTCAGAGACCATATTTCACCGTCAACCCGCTCATCTGCATAGAAACCCCGCATGTCAAAAATGAACTTCAGACCATATTTCTGTTGCAACCACGATCCGATAATCGCCGGAATATAGCTTCGACAATGAACAAGGTCATAGTCGTTGTTTTTCTGAAGTTCTACAGCCCTTTTTTTCATTTGACGGATGTCGAGAAGGGTAGAAATAACAGGAGGCCATTTCGTATACTTTTCCGGAAAATAACCGATTCCGGAATCCGAACAAATCGTTTTCAGTTTTGAGCTTTCTGATTTTTGCCGATCCCGCTTTTCAAAAGCAATAATATCAATGGAATGGCCTTTTTTTACCAGACCTAAAACATAAGGGAGGATCTGGGATTGTCCCAATGGATCGGTTAAACCGTCGTATGAAAGATAGAGAATCCGCATTGAAATTAGGAATGTGCTAAGATGAGGATTCAATTTGATAACTTTGGGCTGTTATGGATTTTTATGACATCCTGGTTTCAATCCTCTACCTGTTTCTGGTATATGCTTTGGCATTTCTTGTCCGGTCATATTATACAGAGAATGTATTTTATCGGAGATTTTTCATTCCCGGCTTAACAGCAAAAATTATTGGAGGACTTGCCTTTGCCATGGTCTATACTTATTACTACACCTACGGCGGTGATTCGATGGCCTATTATGAAGATGCTACGTCGATTACAAATTATTTTTTCCATGACGCTATCAATGCCCTCTCGGTGTTGTGGAATCCTGAAAATGTATCTGCTCCTGAAGCTCAGGAATTAGTGCGCCAGTTTAGGTTGGAGCATAAAGGCACAGAATTTCCGGTTGTTCGTGCAGCATCAATTTTGAATATTCTTGGGATGAACAGCTATTTTTCTACTACGATTTTATTTGCTTCATGTTCTTTCTTTGGAGTGTGGCACTTTTTCCTGGTATTTGCCAAGCGTTATCCCCATATTGCTAAACAATTAGCCATAGCAGTTCTTTTTATACCATCGGTGTTTTTCTGGGGTTCCGGTATTATGAAGGACTCCATGGTAATTGGATTTCTCGGTGTAATGCTTTATTCCATTGACCGGTTTCTCGAAGCGGGAGTCAAAAGGTTTTTCTGGGCAATGGTAATCCTGCTATGTGGACAGATAATTTTTTCGGTGAAAGCTTACGTAGTCATTGCTCTCGCTCCTGCTATAGTAATCTGGGTAGTTTTGAGTGTAAAAGATAGAATTAAAAACAAATTTGTACGGGGTATAATAGTTCCGGTTTTAATGGTGATTTCTGTACTGGGAATGGCGCTTTCGATCGAATTTCTGGGCCGATATCAGGAAAGGTATTCACTCGAAAATTTTTTCAACTCAGCATATAGTATGCAAACGTGGCATTATCAGGAAGGTGAAAATACCAGCGACAACCATGGTAGAGGTTCCAGTTATACGTTAGGAGATTATGAACCAACTATATTGGGTACTCTCAAAAAGTTTCCGGCTGCTGTCAATGCTACTTTTTTCAGGCCTTACTTCTGGGAAGTGAAGAATGTGGCGATGCTGGCAAGTGCTATAGAAAGCTTTGTTATGTTACTTTTTACACTGTTTATCTTTATTGGACTTGGGTTTTTCCGTGTGCTTAAATTGCTTCTCAAAGATCCGTTCTTATTGATGTCTTTTTCGTTCGCCATTTTTTTTGCATTTGCTGTCGGATTTACCAGTTACAATTTCGGAGCACTGGGCCGATACAAGATCCCATGCATCCCTTTCTTTGTGGCATCCCTTCTCATCCTAAACCATAAGGTCAAAGAGATTAAAATGCAGCGTAAATTGAGAGCAATTGCTCTGGCTCGTGGAGATTCGTTTCAAAACACTAGAAACCGAGAAGCGCTTGCTTTAAAACAACGACCGAGCGTTTACTAAGTATAGCAGTTGGGTATTCTTTTATTGCTTTCCACCAGAATTTTAACCGAAGTCCTCTGGCTTTCAAATTCATCGGGAAATGTACGGCTATATAAAACCAGGATACGGCTTTGAGCAGCGGTAAATATTTGCCGTACTTCTTCATGAATTCAGAATCCATGCTGATGTATTCGAGAAATCTTTCTTTCCGTTTAATAAGATCTGCGGTATTAAAGTGCAATACGCTACGACCTTCATGTTCGATCAATGCCGAAGTTACTTTTTGTCCCACCTTAATTTTAGTACGTGCCGCAAGCCGCAGCCATAGTTCATAATCTTCGCTCCCGGCGAGGTTTCTGTCTTCCTGAAAAGGGTTCTGAAGCGCAAAATTGCGTTCCAGAAAGATTCCATGACAACTTAGATAATTGCCGTACTTGACCAACATTAAATTGGGATCACTCCAGATTTCCGGTATTTCCCGACGATTAGACCCATCAACGGCCATCATGCAATAGGGCTGAAAATAAAACTGAACGGATTCTTCATCTAGTTGTCGGCGCGCCTCTGCGAGATGATCCTGAAAGAAACGGTCATCCGAATCCAAAAAGTGAACATATATTCCTCTTGACAACTGAACGCCTTTGTTGCGCGCAGCTCCGCGTTCGGCATTGCTTTGAAAAAAATATCTTATCCTTGGATCGGAAATGGATTCAACAACCTGTTTCGTATCATCCGTACTTCCGTCGTCGATCACAATGATTTCGAAACTTGATTCTCTCTGGTCCAGAACAGATTGTATTGTATCAGAAATCCATTCTGATCTATTGTAAGTTGGAATGATAACAGAAAAAAAGGGAGATTCAGACATATAATTTTTCTGTTTTTCTCATAAAGTGTTTAAAGGCAAATGTTTGCACGGATTGTTTTCCGGATTCCGAAAGTCTGTTACGCAGTGATTCATCCCGTTGTAATTTGCACAATGCAGTCGTTATGCTGCCAGAGTCATTATAAGGAACCACGAGCGCGTTGTCATTATCTTTTATAAGCTGGTGTGCGATGCCCGACAAACTGAAAACAGAAGGAATACCCGAAGCCAGAGCTTCTACATACACCTGTCCGAATGCTTCAATCTCCTCATCAATCGGTGTATGTACAAACATATCCATACTTTGGTACAAAGATGATAGTTCTGCTTCAAATTTAATTTTGTGCCAGGATTCAGGAGGTAATGATTTCAATAATTTATTTACTTCGGTTTCATAAGGTCCATGGGCATTTGCCAACAACAATACAGCATCCGGGTAATCTTTGAGAAAACCCGCGAATGCCGGAATTATTAACTGTAGTCCCTTTAGCTCAAGAAATCGGGAAATCACACCTACTACCGGGCCTTGTCCAATTAATTTGAGGGATTGTCGTATTCGTAATGCCCCTTCAGGATTCGGTCTCGCAAAATATTCCAGGTCGAACCCATGATAGATGAGCGAAATTTTTTCCTGCGGAACATTCTCTTTGTCCATTAAAGTAGCCATTACAGTTTCTGACGGAGCTACAATGGTTGTTGCCAGCCTATTCAGAAAAAGATCTGTTTTAACAGATGCAGGGAAATATTGGTGGTTTTGGGTGCTGTAATGTCGGGTAAATATACGTTTCGGGATGCGCGCTATTTTGGCAGCAGTCAATCCCAGAATATTCGCTCTGCGCATATGACAGTGCACCGCCTGGGGTTTGATTTTTAACAAAAGGAAAACCAGTTTGAACAATGAAAAGATTGCCAGTTTACCCGGTGGAACTATCATCACGCTGGTGTTTAACCCTCTCCTGCGTATTAGTTTTTCAAGTGGAGTCGTTCCTGATTTACTCTGAATCAGGATAAAATGCAGATCTATCCGGTCTCTGTCGATAGACTTTATCAGCCATTCGAAGGCAAGCGCATAATCCAGATCTGAAATAATATAGACAACTTTGGTTTTCAGGTTATTTGAGTTTGATGTGCATATTAAATCTGCCCAAAGATGCAATGATATAGTCGTACAATCGGAACCTGACTTTTTGCGGAAGGATTAGAAAGATTCGGCTTTCTGCAACTCGGATCCAGAATGGGTTTGCGAAAAGTTTGAAGAACGATTTTTTCAATCCATACGGATAGCCTGGATCGAAGCGTGCAGTATTAGTGAACATTTCAGGATTTTTATTGCTGAGTACAATCCACGCCTGCCGATATTCGCGTTGCCTGAGGATGTATTGTCTTAACTCCGGAAAATCATCGTGCCAGGCGATGCAGTTGTTATTAAAATATATCGGGACGTTGCGCTGCAACATTCTGTATCCCAGGTCAAAATCTTCGGCATCGCTTAAAGTAGCGTCAAACCCACTTACGCTTTCAAAGATTTTACGCGGTACTGAACAATTGGCACTGGTAAAAAACAGGTTGTTATAATTCATTGGTCCGGTCACCCCGGCATAAACACCCATCCAACCCATACTTCTGTGTACAAGATATGCGTGAAAATCAGTGGTACTTTTGTCTGGATCACTTTGTTGCCGTCCGACCATTGCGCTATCTGGATGGTTCCTATAGTGCTGAACGTGTTCCGCCAGCCAATTTCTCTCCGGACGCATGTCGTCGTCGAGAAAAATGATCAGGTCAGAATCGGAAGCAAATGCTCCTGAATTTCGCGCACCGGCACGTCCCATATTGTGTTGTTCAATTACCAGTAGATTTAAACGCGACCGAAAATTTTCAACAACTTCAGGAGTGGAGTCTGTTATACCATCGATTACAATTATGGTTTGAAAATCAGAATGGCTCTGGTTTTCTAACGCGGTAAGTGCATTCGAAATTCGTTCCACACCTTTGTAGGTGGGTATAACTACCGAAACCGGGATCTTCTTTTTCAATTTTTGCGAAACATTTTGATCAATCGCAATGGCAGGTAGCGATTGCGGAAATTGATTTTGTTGAAGTGTTGAAGGGTTATTTTATCCAGACCATCCTGCCTCACCCGGTTCAACACTAATTGCGCGTCAATTCTCCTGTTGTCGCGATAAAGTTCTTCTGCCAGCAGTACAAGAAAATAGTTGAGTGCCTCCTTC
>CAZJLZ010000147.1:0-4065 GCA_964546775.1 uncultured Cryomorphaceae bacterium
CTTTAAACCTTCTGATTACCGCGATTATCCTGATAAAGAACGTGCATTAAAAGGCCGCCAAATTACAAAATTTTAGACAACCCCAAAAAGAAAGCAATAAATGATATCGTTAATAATTGGGAAACGGTCCTTTTTGCCAACACGCGGTAATTATTGGGTCAGGCATCGGTAGATGGTTCGGACATTTCGCCGACCAATGAGCGTTTCAATTCACTAGCTATTTCATCAGAGGTTTTTCGGTTGGCCAACAAAAACATCAACTTAGTACACGCCGATTCCGTTGTAATGTCTCCTCCGCCAATGACTCCGATGTGCTCCAAAGCAGAGCTGGTTTCATACCTTCCCTGCTCGACCGACCCTTCTCCGCACTGGGTCACGTTTAAAATAATCAGTCCGCCGTGGATGGCCGCAGTAAGTGCCTGCAAAAACCACATGGCGCTCGGTGCATTTCCACTGCCAAATGTTTCGAGAACGAGTGCTTTCATTCCGGGAGTTTTAAGCGCGTGTTTCACTGTTGCTGTAGAAATGCCCGGAAAAAGTTTCAGGATAAAAACCCGGTTGTCCATCTTCGTAAAAAACCGGGGACTTCTTTTTTCCGGTTTGTGAATGTAGCTCTTGTTGAAATCTACGTGTACTCCGGCTTCGGCCAGCAACGGGTAGTTCGACGATTTAAAGGCCCGGAAATGATCGGCGTTGTACTTGTGCGTGCGATTGCCGCGGTACAGCTTGTACTCAAAATAGATCGACACTTCCGGCACCACAGCTCTTCCTTTATGATAGGACGCAGCAATTTCGATTGCCGTAATCAGATTTTCCTTGCCGTCGGTGCGAATCAACCCGATTGGTAATTGAGATCCGGTCAGCACAACTGGTTTGGTCAGGTTCTCAATCATAAAGCTCAGCGCTGATGCCGTGTAGGCCATCGTATCCGAACCGTGCAGAATCACAAAGCCATCGAAATCATCGTATTTCTTTTCGATCATTTTTACGAGCTTCGACCAGACACCGGGTTCCATATTGCTCGAATCGATCGGCTCTTTGAATGAAATTCCTTCCAGTTCGGCGTCGATCAGTTTCAACTCCGGGATCTGCGATTGCATGTGGTCAAAGTCAAACGGCTTCAACACATTCGATTCCGGATCCTGCACCATTCCAATCGTTCCGCCGGTGTAGATCAGTAATACCTTTCGTTTCGGCATAGACTAAAGTTGAAACATTTTCACTGCATTTTCTGAGGTGATGCGTGCCACTTCTTCCATCGAACATCCTTTTACCTCGGCCAGTTTTTGGGCTACGAGCTCCACGTAAGCACTCTCATTCCTCTTTCCGCGATGGGGTACGGGAGCGAGATAGGGTGCGTCGGTTTCAAGCACAAAGTATTTTATGTCGATATTGGCAATGGCTTTGTCCACTCCGCTATTCTTAAACGTGAGCACACCTCCAAGCCCGAGCATAAAATCTCCATAGTCTAAAATTCGATGCGCCTGTGCTTCGTTTCCGGTGAAACAATGAAAAACGCCGCGCAGGTTTTCGTCGTTTTCTTTATCGAGCACCTCAAAAATCTCGTTGAACGATTCGCGGCAATGAATGACAATCGGCAGGTTGCGTTCTTTGGCCCAACCGATCTGAATCCGGAAAGCCTCTTTCTGAAGTTCGAGCGTTGACTTGTCCCAATACAGATCAATACCGATTTCTCCGATGGCACAAAAAGAACCATTGTTAAGATTTTTCAATGCGGTTTCCAATTCCTGTTTCCACGATTCGAGCTGAACCGAACAGGGATGAACGCCCATCATCGGTCGGAAAAAACTCGGATCGGAATCCGCCAGTTCCAGCATTTCAGGGTGGTGACTGCTGTCGATGGCCGGTAGCAAAACTTTCTTTACACCCGCCTCGCGCGCTCGATCCAACATGGCATCGCGGTCTTCGTCAAACGCGTCCAGGTACAAATGGCTGTGGGTATCGATGAGCATTCTGCAATATTAGGTCAAAAGAAACGCATCAGAAAACAGAAGCTCCTTTTTGTGATGGCAAGCAACGGTTTGCTGTTCGCAAATTGCCATATCTTAGCGCCATGCTGACGAAAATGCTGATTGTTCGTTTTTCTTCTATCGGAGATATTGTGCTCACCACTCCGGTAATGCGCTGCGCAAAAGAACAATGGCACGGTGATCTGGAAATTCACTACATCACCAAAAAACAAAACGCATTTCTGCTGGAACACAATCCATACGTCGATCGCATTCATACGATAGAGCGCAGCACAAATGAAATTATCGAAGAACTCCGAAGCATCGGGTTCGATTACATCATCGATCTGCACCACAACGCGCGGTCGTTTTTCCTGAAGCGAAAGCTCAAACCTGCCCTGTCATTTTCGTTCAACAAGCTCAACCGCGAAAAATGGCTGCTCGTGAATTTCGGCATCAATCAATTGCCCGATTTACATATTGTAGATCGATATCTGGAAACCTTGAAAGCATTTAAAATCAAAAACGACTTACGCGGATTAGATTACTTTTTGCCTAATGAAAACAAGTTAAATCCGGCGACTTTTCCAGAAAGGTTTGCTTCGGGATTCATTGCTTTTGTCATCGGGGGTCAGCACCGGGGCAAGAAACTTCCTGCGGAGAAAATAGCGCGCATTTGCAGCGACTTGGATTTCCCTGTTGCGCTGCTCGGTGGACCCGACGATGCGGAAGCCGCGGAAAAAATCATGGCTCAGCAGAAAGGTACAGTTTGGAACGCCGTTGGGAAATTCAACTTCAACCAATCGGCATCTCTGATACAACAAAGCATTGCGGTGATTTCTCACGACACAGGTTTGATGCACGTGGCGGCGGCCTTTAAAAAGCCCGTCATTTCCGTCTGGGGAGGAACGATTCCTGAATTTGGCATGTCGCCTTATTTACCTGGTGAAGGATCGCACATTGCCGAAGCGCGGCATCTGAAAAAGCGGCCTTGCAGCAAGCTCGGCGACCGGTGTAAATACAAACCCTGCCGCTGTATGGAAGAAGTGAGCGAATCAGAAATTGTGGAACACGCTACTCGAATAGTTTTTTCAGTTCAGTAGCGTTTTCGGGCTTTAGTTTTCCGGCCAGGACGAGCCGCAACTGACGACGGCGCAGCGCAGCATCAAAGCGTTTTTGTTCTTCTTCTGTTTCGGGAGTCAGTTCGGGAACCGGAATCGCATTCCCCATCTGGTCAACCGCGACAAACGTATACATCGCTTCGTTGCATCGGGTTTTCTCACCGGTAGTGTGGTGCTCTACGAATACTTCCATATACACTTCCATCGAAGAAGAAAACGCCCGCGACACCTTCGCTTCGATTGTTACGATGTCGCCGAGTTTGATCGGGTGTTGGAACGAAACGTTGTTGACGGCTGCGGTAACGACGATTCGGCGCGAATGGCGGTGCGCGGAAATAGCCGCTGTAACGTCCATCCAGTTCAGCAACTGGCCACCCATCAGGTTTCCAAGCGTGTTTGTGTTTTCCGGCAATACGATGTGAGACGTGGTGGCCAGCGTCTCAATTGGTTTCACTTTTTTACGCGACATTTGCGAAATATTTCCGGCAAAGTTAAGGGATTTAACGCCAGATGAACCGAAATTGAATTCCTGAGCCGAAATAGAAAAAGAACGAACAGAAATGACCGATTTTTTCGCAAACCCGTTCGGAGTCGCCAAATCGCTGCACATTATTTTTGTGGTGACGTGGTTTGCGGGGCTGTTTTATATCGTGCGGCTGTTTGTTTACCACGCCGAAGCCGCTGCCAAACCCGAGCCCGACCGGTCTATTCTGACAAAACAATACCAACTGATGGAATGGCGGTTGTGGTACATTATTTCGTGGCCTTCGATGGTGCTGACCCTGGGTTCGGGGATCTGGATGCTTTATCTGGTTCCGGGCTATCTCAATGAAGGATTTATGCACGTGAAACTGGCGCTGGTGGGATTATTGGTGATTTACCACGGCTATTGTCATTTTCAGTTTAAAAGATTGCAGGCCGGACGAATGGCGCTTTCTTCGAATGGTTTCCGGATGCTGAACGAAGCACCAACC
>CAZJLZ010000148.1:0-7551 GCA_964546775.1 uncultured Cryomorphaceae bacterium
AAATCCACTTCGCGGATGCGCATTTCTTTCTCTTCATCCGAGAGCCAACTCGCTTTAAAACCATTCTTAGCCAGCTCGGCAATTTGATCTATTGATAGGTCCAGCGCCTCGGCAATGGCGAAATAATTTTCGTTCATATATCCACCAAAATAAGCAGGATCGTCTGAATTCACCGTCACGAGCATGCCCATGTCCACCATTTTTTGAACCGGATGGTTTTTTAAATCGGGCACCACCTGCAACTCGCGGTTCGACAAAGGACAAAGGGTAAGGGGCATCTGCATCTTTACCAACCGATCCACCAATTCCGGATCATCGAGCGAACGGTTTCCGTGATCGATACGCGAGACTTTAAGCAAATCCAACGCTTCGTGAATGTACTCTGCAGGCCCTTCCTCTCCGGCGTGCGCTACCGCGATAAAGCCGGAATTGCGCGCCGTTTCGAAGACCCGGGCAAACTTCGATGGTGGATTGCCCAATTCTGATGAATCCAACCCGACACCGTTGATCAGCGAACGATAGGGCATCGCTTGCTTCAACGTTTCAAATGCAGAAGCCTCATCAAGATGACGTAGGAAAGACATTATGAGCCGGAATGAAATACCCAGCTTCTTATGACCGTCATCGAGCGCGTGGTGGATTCCGTTGATGACCAAGTCAAAAGAAACTCCACGTTCGGTGTGCGTTTGGGGATCGAAGAATATTTCGGTGTGAACAAGGTTTTCGGATTTTACTTTTTCAAGATAAGCGTAAGTAAGATCGTAAAAGTCCTGTTCGGTTTTAAGCACGTTTGCACCCGCATAATAGATGTCAAGAAATTCCTGTAGGTTATTGAATTGATATGCCTGCTTGACTTCTTCGACAGAATTATATGGAATGGTAATTCTGTTGCGCTCGGCAATGGCAAACATCAGTTCTGGTTCAAATGTTCCTTCGATGTGCAGATGTAATTCGGCCTTGGGTATATCTTCAATAAATGCTTTGGTGTCTTTATCGATCATTATACGGTTTAAATTTAAAATCTTCGAGAAATCACTTTTCAATGGAGATACAAAATATGAATATTTCCGGGGCTTTTCGGGAGTGAAGCATATGTATTCTAACCAAAAGGTGAACTTTTTGAGTATTAATTTCCCCAAAACCTTCTACTACTCTTTTTCACTGCACTGGCTGAAAATCCTGAAGAACCTGCTATTGCATTCAACACGCATCAGAGCCCTACAATGGCATGGATATTTCAATTGTAACACAAACAATTAACAATTGAGCGGAAAAATATGGGTGTACAGAAGGTGAAATTTGTAACCGAACCAGAGGATCAGAAACGGGTTTTCAACCAAGTGTTACAGGATTTGGAGAAATTAAAGGAGATGATCGAAAAGGGAGAACTCGACAGGGATACTCCCCGAATTGGTGCGGAACAGGAAATGGTTTTTATTGACAATGGCTACCGTCCGGTACCGCTGATTCTGGAATTCATGAAAGGTATTTCTGATCCTGAATTCACGACCGAACTGGCGCAATTCAATCTGGAGATCAACCTGACACCACAGGTATTGAAAGGAAGTTGTTTTTCGGCAATGGAATCTGAACTTACTACTTCTTTCGAAAAGGCGAGGAAACGATGTAAAGAGCTAGGCGAAGATTACGATCTGATTCTTACCGGAATTCTGCCCACCATCCGAAAAATGGATCTCGATTTAGACAACCTAACCCCGAACGAAAGGTCACGGGCCATGATTGCGGCCATGCAGTGGCTCAAGCAGAAACATTACCCGATTCGCATCAGCGGAATCGACGATCTCAGCACGGCGGATTCTTCGAATATGTTCGAAGCCTGCAATACGAGTTTTCAAATTCACTACCAACTCAATCCTAATGAGTTCGCTGCGAAATACAATTTTGCCCAAGCTATTGCCGGACCGGTATTGGCCGCGAGTACCAATTCGGCCATCCTTTTCGGAAAACGGTTGTGGCACGAAACGCGCATTGCGGTTTTTCAACAGGCAATAGATACCCGTGAAAACAGCGATCACTTGCGAGAAGCCCACCTGCGCGTACCATTCGGACACGAGTGGATGAAAGACTCGGTAGTTGAAATATTTGAAGACGACCTCTCCAAATTCAAGATTTATCTCGAATACGACGGTGATCAACCTGATGACGATTCACCCGAAGAAGTTCGTCAGCAACTGAGAAATCTGAATGTGTTCAACAGTTCCATTTATCGATGGACCCGTGCTTGTTACGGAATTTTCGAAGGAAACCCGCACCTGCGCATAGAAAACCGGTTGCTGCCTTCCGGTCCGACCATCAAGGATGAAATGGCAAACACCGTATTCTGGATCGGGCTGATGCACGGAATGCCTGAGAAATATGAAAACATTGCGTCTAAAATGAAATTTGAAGACGCGAAGAACAACATTCTCAAGGCTGCGCAAAGCGGTCTCGACACACATTTTAGATGGCTGAATGGAGAAAAGATCTCTGCCGATGAACTGATTTTGGACGAATTGTTACCTATTGCCCGCGCGGGTCTCGAAAAGGCCGAAGTCGAAAAAAAAGAAATCAACGAATATCTCGAAATTATTGAACGCCGGGTCCGCAGTGGACAAACGGGATCTCAGTGGCAGTTTGATGCATGGGCGAAACTGGATCACATCCGCACTACCGACACCAAATCAGTGGTGATGGCCGCAGCCATGTTAAAGCGTCAACGGGAAGGAAAACCTGTGCATGAATGGACGCTTCCGGATGAAGATGAAATGAAAGTGAACGTCTTCTCAACCGTAGGACAAATAATGACCACCGATATATTTTCGGTCAACGAAGATGACCTATGGGATCAAACGGTATTCCGAATGATGAAGAAAAACCTGGAACACATCCCTGTAGCAAATAAAAAAGGCGAATTAAAGGGAATGGTTACACGCGGCGTATTGCTTCAACAGTTGCTCGACAACAACCAGGAACATAACAAAGGAGGACTGACTGTAAAAGACGTTATGCAAAACAATACGATTTCCGTTGGGCCCGGAACTACCGTCATAGACGCCATTGAAATGATGAAAAAAGAGAAAATGAAATGCCTTCCTGTGAAATACAACAACAAGCTGGTAGGCCTGATCACCGAGCACGATATGATGCAGGTGGCAGAATATTTACTACATGAAAAGCTTAAACGCAATGGTAACATTAACGCACAAAGAACTCAATGAAACCGTAACAATCGACCGGGTAGTAGGCAGACTTTCTGAAGACACCGAAGGACCAACCGCAGTTTTCCTTTGCGGCACGCACGGAAATGAAACTTCCGGAGTTTTCGGAGCCAAAAGGGTGCTCAGGGAACTGGAAGAGAAAAATATACCGCTAAAGGGAGAAATGATTGCTGCATTTTCGGGTAACCTCCGCGCACTTCAGGAAGGCGTGCGGTTTATCGACAAAGACCTCAACCGGGGTTGGGTAACTGATCGCATGAAAAAACTCGGCTTTATGACGGAAGCTGACGAAATGTGGGGCCATGAAAAAAAGGAACAACAGGAACTGATTGACATCCTTCAAAAAGTCATTGGTAGAGCAAAAGGTGAAGTTTTTGTTTTTGACCTACACACCACGTCTTCAGCGAGCCCGCCCTTTTGCGCCATCAGCGATACCATACGAAACCGACGCATCGCCATGCAGGTGCCGGTTCCAACCGTGGTGGGATTCGATGAACAGACGAAAGGAACATTTATGAATTACGTCAATGAAATGGGGTTGACTGGTGTGGCTTATGAAGGTGGCGAACATTTTGCGGCGGCATCTGTAGAAAATCAGGTGTCATTTATCTGGTTGATCTTGTCAATTATCGGCTGTATAGACGGAGATAAAATTGAAGGCTTTGACAAGCACTACTCCCATCTGGCAAAATCCGATTTCGGAAAGCACAAGATTTTTGACCTGGTATATCACCACGAAATCAAACCTGAAGACGGGTTTAGAATGCGTCCTGGCTACACTACTTTTGATTCTATTGAAAAAGATGAACCCATTGCCGACGACATCAATGGACCGGTGAGAGCGCCAGAGTCAGGCCAAATATTCATGCCGCTCTATCAAAAACAGGGGGAGGATGGCTATTTTATTGTCGCTGAAAAAAGCAAAGAATGGCTCGATTTATCGGAGCGCATGCGGCTGGAGCGCGATGACGAGTACCTGCTAAATCTCCCTGGTGTTCTACAGCACCCGGATGATCAGCACACCTTGATTATAGAAGAAGACCGGTATTATGAAATCCGTGACCGGTTGCACCTCATGGGTTACCGACGGCACAAACCAGTTGATGGAAAAATCATGATCACCCGAAGGGTGTACGATGTGAAAGCACCGCAGTTGAAGGATAAGAAGGTTTATGAGGAAAAAAGTTAAAGAATTTTTATAAAGTTGACTCGAAATCATTTACCAAAATGGTAGATTTCACTGCTTACTCGTTATCCGTCTGATACTTGTTGTAAATGCTGTACTTGGTCTGTTTCATCTTCCAGCGCTTGCGGGCGTACTCCTGCATATCGGCTTCGGAATCTTTCTCATCGATGATTTCGAGTCCAAGAATGGTTTCGATGATGTCTTCCATGGTTACGATTCCCGACATTCCACCGTATTCATCCACAATGGCCGCGATGTGTTCTTTGCGTTCCAGCAGCAGTTGCCAAACGCTGAACAACGGTTTGATATCTGGCACGACCACTATATCGCGTCGCAAGTCTTTTAATGACATTTGTGGCGCGTCGGGTTCTGCCATCTTTTCGAATGCGTCCTGACGGAGCACATAGCCGGTGATGTTGTCTTCATTCCCGGAATAAACCGGTATTCTTGAAAAATTAAAAAACCGTTTCTCTTTTAGAAAAGATTCCACCTCGGTATTTTCTTCTGCCATTGCAACTACAATCCGCGGAGTCATCACTTCCTCCACCTTCACATTGCGCAGCATAAGTACATTTTGAATAATCAGATTCTCGCTCTCATTGAATATACCTTCGGCAGCACCGAGGCTCGTGAGCGCAGAAATTTCCTCGCGACTGGTGGTTGATTCATCGCTGGCGGAAAACAATTTGGTTACCAGCCCCGACAGCCATACCAATGGATACACCATCCAAATCATGATTCGTATGGTGTATGCGGTGAAACTGGCTAAACCGCTCCAGTATCTTGCTCCGATTGTTTTGGGAATGATCTCACTGACGAAAAGAATAAGCAACGTCAGTATCACAGAAATAACCCCGAACATGGCTTCACCAAAGATGAGGGTGGCCTGCGCTCCGACTCCGGCAGCACCAATGGTGTGCGCTACAGTATTGAGTGACAGAATTGCCGACAATGGTCGGTCGATATCCGTTTTAAGTTTGATAAAAATTATGGCCCACCGTTTACCATTCTTTTTTTGAACAAACAAAAAAGAGTTGGGTGTAGAGAGCAACGCAGCTTCCATAATGGAACACAGAAAGGACACAAATAAAGCAAGAAAAAGATATATAAACAGCAGCAACATCAAAGGGAAGGATTTGAGTTAAATTGGCCTAAAAATACAGTCATTACATCCCGGAGCGCTTCCGCAGCATTTTTTCTTTAAGTTTTTTAACCATTCTTGTGAGCGCATTGTCGTCTCCTTCGCCGGTATCTTCAATTCCAAGTGTATATCCGATCGGGTGAAGATCGGGAATATGATCTGATATAATTTTAATGATTGCGAAAACCGGAATACTGATGATCATTCCCATGGCTCCCCAAACCGCTCCTCCAACGACCACAACCAGAATGGTGAACAACGGATTGAGATCCACTTTGTCTCCTACAAGGTATGGCTCGAGAATGTAGCTTTCTACAAACTGAGCGATGGAATAAATGATTAAAATACCGACGAACATTCCAAAATCACCGCCAGTAAAAGCAGCCATTACCAGCGAAAGAAAAAAAGCAATGATATTTCCGATGTACGGAATCAGGCTTAACAATGCGGCAAACACGGCAATAAATATTGCACTTTTGAGTCCCAGTATTGCAAAGCCGGTTCCGTAGATGATGGCCAGAAATAAAATGAGCAACAGGCGGCCTACAAGATATTGCTCGGCCACTTTTATGGCTTCGTGCATAACGGTCTTCGCCTCTTCTCTTCTGTGTTCAGAAAAGAACTTAAGAAATGAAAGTTTGAGTTTTCTGCGGTACAACAGCATAAAAAAGACATACACGAAGACCAGCAGAAAATTTCCGACTCCCGTAAAAAAGCCCATCAAAACTCCTGTTACATTATCCATCTGGCCGCCGCCATCTGAGTCTTTATCCTCATCAACCCCGGTGCCAGCGATTTCGCTTTCATCATCGTCCTCTTCATCTTCTTCTTTAGACTTTTTCTTTTTACTTTCAAGAAAAGGAACATTGTTTTCCAGAAAGGAAGTTTGCTGATCGGGCGTGGCACCCGTAGCGCTTTGAATTTTAGCTTGAATCTCTTCGATGGCCGGACGTACATTCTCTTTGACCTGATTCCAGTCTTTGGCTATGCTGTTCACCTGCATGATCAATAGTCCAACCACAACTGCCACAGACAGGAAAGTAATCATTACCGAAGTAAAGGTGGACATTGGTCGCGACATTCCCCAAAACTCAAGTTTCTGAGCCAATGGGATGAGCACCATGCTCAACAGTATTGCCAAAGTCAACGGGCCGAGAAAACCAGAACCTGCAATCAGGCCTTCAATCAAAAAAAACACGCCGATAATTAAAAGGACAGCGGTTAATAATGCATTCCTGGCCGGTTTCTTACCTTCTTCGGTTGAATTCATTTATGTTATACTTTTTTTCTGGCATATCTGAATATACTGCTTTTTTACAAAACAAGATCCTCCTGAGGATCTTAAACGACGGAGTAGATCAGAATGGTAAGTGCAGAAAACAAGAGGCCTCCATAAAGTGCATTTTCCAACCAATCAATAAAACCTGGTTGCCGGGCTGGCATTACACGCGGGTTGTAGTATAATACTGCGACTAAAATCAGTATCAAACAATAAATTAGGCCCACTACATTGCTCCAATCGTAATTCAACAACAGGACCATAATAACCGCCCCGCCTGACAGATACAGCGGCAGGCCTTGTTTTGCAAAGTTTTTCAGGTTATCGTATGCCGAGATATTTTTCCTGGCGATTGCGCGGAAAAGCTCATAGGTAATTGAAATTGCAAAAGCAATCAATAGTACGACAGCAGCGTGCGTTGTGAATTCTCTTTCCATTCGTTGAAACGCATAGTAGTGTCATAAAGATAATCAACCTGCCTAACTGCATTGACCCAAAATCATCCAGATGATTATGAAAACCACAATTGTCCCCAAACATCCGCCACCCAGTTTTTTGGCTCCGTAGCCTGCAATGATGGCTCTAAAGAAATTATTCATAACTGTGAAGTGTGTTTTAACGGCGCGTTTAAAATGTATTTTGAAAAAAGAAAAGCAACTATTACTAGTTGCTTTTCCCGATTATCCGAAATATTCCCAATTGTAATCAACGGGTAGCGTTATTGTTA
>CAZJLZ010000149.1:0-5651 GCA_964546775.1 uncultured Cryomorphaceae bacterium
GCTACCTCCTCCGAAGTGCATAACATTTTTCATCCATTCTGCAGGAGGTTGATTCTCAAATGTGATTACTTTATTGAGATAATCCATTACGTCCTGCGGTGTTTCTGCGGCCAATCGTCCGGTACGAACGGCGGGTGCCAAACCGGGACTGTTCTGTAATCCAACCGTGATCAAGTTATCACTGGATGGATATCCGAATGACGGAACGAGATTGCGCGCATAGTATGCGGAAGTCTTTCGAGAACCGCCCAATCCGGATTCAGGTACTTCACGGATGGACTTGCCAACGAGAAAGAGGTATTGAGGATCTGTATCCCAATTGGTGAGCAGCATATCCATGAACCGGCGGATGGCAATACCCGATTTTTCGATTCCACCTCCAAACTGATCATACAGCTCGGCAACTTCCACCATAAAAGTATTGAAACGAATGCTACGGTGGTTGGCATAATCCTGTGCTTCTGCGACGAGACTTTCGTGGGTAACGATGACGTAGGCAGAATCGACATTAAAAGTTTCGAAGTCAGTGAATTCACCGTTGCCGGCCGCTCCAACAGCTTTTACATTGGAAACGATTTTGATATTCTGGGGATTCACCACAAAAACCGATACCGGATCTGTTCCGGATTGAACGATTCCCACCTGCCAGAATTCTCCCTCAGCGGCTGCTATAATTCTTTTGGGTTGAGCACCGCCTGCATAAACAATGGGCGCCTGATTGAATCCGTTGAACCGAAAAAGCTGCAAATCACCGGATCCATTTGAGGGAACACCCACCAGCGACTGTGACTGTCCAGAAAGATTTGGTAGCATCGGATAAGTTAGGGTGATGTTCGAGACTGCCATATAATCGGCATCGAGACCCAAATCGTTGACCACTTGGAACTGAACATTGGTAGAAGTATTTCCCAGCTCATCCGGAGATACTTCAAAACTGTGATCAATTACCTGATAACCATGAAAGGTTTCATCGTACACAATGGTTGGATTATTTTGCGAACCATAACCTATCTGCAAATGGTGGTTTGGTACATCGGGGGCGACATTTTGATCGGAATTGCTGGCGGCAATGGCCCTGAACATAGCATTCGGAGTTCCGGGTCCGGTATATGGATTCGGTGAAGGCACCGGAAAATTCCCGGTCGGGCTTCCAGTGGGAAAACCTATTCTTGGTCCAAACCAACCTTCTCCGGCAGTATAAAATGAAGTTGAAGTTCCCCATGAATCCAACTTGCCCTGAAAATAGTTGCTGGTAAGACTGACAACATTCGTTTTCCAGACAAAAGGTGTGGGTGATAATCCTTCCAGATTCTGATCCTCTTCCTGCTCATAGCGCAGATTGTTCAGATTTCCTTCCTGCCAGGTGATGTAATAGTGAATGGTATCGTTGTATAGACTGTAATAAGGATTGGTCTGATTCTCGGGCTCATCGTAAACCAACGCATCCAGCCAACCATCGTTTCCCGTAGCATAGAGCTCAATGAAATCCGATAGTCCAAAAACCCCATCTTCTTCTCCTTTAACATATACCGGAACTTCGTTTTCCCGGTTAAAAACCTGAATGGTGCGCGGATCGATGGTGGCAAGAGGTACTCCGGCTGCCGCCAATGTATTGTAATTGATACGGTAGACACCCTCTTCAGCAACCGGGAATTTGTAGTACCGCTGGTCATAATTGATCCACTCGTTGCCGAAAGGTTGTGCCGACAATGCGCCCGCCATCAGGAATAAAAAGACGAAAGGAAGAAACCGCACCGAATTATATATCGAGACGAAGCGAGAACACATGAGAGTATAACGCCTGTGATGTATTGCCGATATCCGTAAGGGCGTAGTCAATGCTGAGACTCTTTATTTTGACACCCACTCCCATATTTGGCTGGAATCCCCATTCTTCTGTATTCAGCTCGTTTAAATGTCGTTGGATGTTGCCGACACCGGCCCTTAAAAATACGATTTTTGCGTAACCTGCCTCTAAGCCGACTACAGGTTCTATACTGATCGGATCTGCACTGATCACCACGTTGCGTTGTCCGTCAAAGGTATTGACGAGATTGACTTCTCCGAGTAATGAGAATTTTTCTGACAATTGAAAATCACGCGCTACACCAATGATTAATCTGGGAAGCGTAAGCTCCAGTCCGTTCTGCGGAATTTCGTTTCCGGTGGCTTCAAACACCTCAACGGTGGTTTCGTCGAGCGTAAAGCTCCAGGCATTAAAGGTAGAAGTTAGATCACGGGCAACCGCAGAAAACATCCAGCCTTTGTGGTGATAATTGGCGGCGACATCCAGGCCAAATCCCCATGCTTTCGCGAAATCTCCTACCAGCCGATGAATGACTTTCACGTTTCCACCGATGCTCAACCCTTTGATTCCCGTTTTCTTCGCATACGAAAAAATGAAAGCGTAGTCTGCGGCTGAAAAACTGGTGATGCGGTCGTAATCGATGTTTCCATCTGCGTCGATCAATAAGGTTGTATTTGGAATGTCGTCTACTCCAAAGCGAATCACCGAAAGGCCGATAACCGATGAAGAATCAATGGGTTTGGCAAAAGCTCCGTAATCGTACTTGGCAATTCCTGCGAAATACTCGGCGTGCATGGCGGCAACCTGAAACTTATCCTGAATGCCCAGAAGTCCCACAGGATTCCAGTACCCGGCGGTGACATCGCCAACCGAAGCCACCTGTGCACCGCTCATTCCCAGGCCGCGTGCACCCACTCCGATAGCCAGAAATTCATTGCTGTACTTAGGAGCCTGCGCCCATGATTGCAAAGAAATCACCGCCATTGTCAGCGCTAAAATCCATTTGCTCAAAGCCAGTAGGTTTGTTGTCATTTGGGCTAAAAGTAATATAAATCAAAAAGTGGAAGACTACGGACCTCCATTTTCACTACGCTTGGTGCAGCAAGTCGGTGTTGTAAATTTCTCTGATCTGGCATAAATCAATAGTTGGCAAAAACCGGTTCGGTCAATTAACTGATTGTGGAGAAAAAAATTGTCTGAATCCATTACTTTTGATCCCATGGCCATCCGATCACACATTCCGAATTTCATGACGCTGCTCAATTTGTTGTGCGGAGTGTTGGCGATTGTTTGTGTTTTTCAATTTGAATTGTATCAGGCATCCTGGTTTATTGTTCTAGGTGCCCTGCTTGATTTTGGCGATGGAATGGTAGCGCGTTTGTTGCGTGTGCACAGCGAACTGGGAAAGCAACTGGATTCATTGGCCGATGTGGTCACCTTTGGCGTAGCACCCGGATTGATTGGCTACCAGATTTTGATTAACGCCTATGGACAGGAATGGTACACGCTGATTCCGCTGATGATTCCGGTATTTGGTGCCCTGCGCCTGGCGCGATTTAACATCGACCTGAGACAAAGCGATTCTTTTATAGGTCTACCGATTCCTGCCAACGCCCTTTTCTGGCTCTCGCTGCCGATGATCGCAGAATACCAATTCAATTCTCCGGCAATATTATTCGACCCATCGCTAGCATACAACCCTGTGGTTTTGGTCTCGGCTTCCATTCTGTTTTCATTGTTGATGATCTCTGAGCTGAAAATGATGGCTCTGAAGTTCAAGAAATTCGGATGGGCCAACAATCAGTTTCGGTATATTTTTATTCTGCTCAGCGGCCTGTTATTGACATTTTTCTTTTTTGCAGCCATCCCGATTATTCTACTTTTGTACATAATTATTTCGCTCATTCAGAACCTGAAAAAAATATGAAATTCAACGCCGAAATCGATATCATGCCCCTGGATAATCTTCTTGATCCTCAGGGCAAAGTAGTAAGTTCCAGCATGAAAAATCTCGGTTTGGAAGAGGTAACGAACGTGCGGATTGGTAAGCACATTACACTTCAGGTAGAGGCTACGGATAAGAATGCCGCCGAAAAACAGGTAGATGAAGCTTGTCGTAAATTGCTTGCCAATCTTATTATGGAGAAGTACAGTTTTGTGCTGACAGAAGTCAACTGATCTAATTTTGCAAGTCTGGTTTACGAAGCCGATTCGTGACGCGATTTTCCATTTTGTATAATGAAAGCGATTAAAAGATTTCTGGATTCCATTTCTCCAGTCGCACTATCGGTTATCACCTTCGGAATTCTTATTACTCTCGCTTTGGCCAACTATGCCGACTTCGGAATAAGTTGGGATGAAACATTTCAGCGAAAGACAGGATTTATAAGCTACAATTATGTATTTGAAAGTGACCCTGAACTATTAACGTATCACGACAAGGATTACGGCGTAGCTTTTGAGTTGCCACTCATTCTGATCGAAGAAATACTTGGACTTGAAGATTCACAGGACGTATATTTTATGCGACATCTTATTTCGCATTTATTCTTCCTTTTTTGTTTATGGTGCTGCTACTGGCTGGTTTATTTATTGTTCAACAACAAGTGGCTAGGAGTGGCCGGAGTTTTACTTCTGGTGTTGCACCCTTTAATCTATGCCCACTCTTTTTTCAATACCAAGGACATTCCTTTCATGGGCATGTTTCTGGTTTGTTTTCTGCTGATTTATAAGACATTCGGTACTTACAAGTTTACCTATTTTATACTTTTAGGCGTGTCCATGGGTATTCTCATCAACCTGCGCATCATGGGCGTAATGCTACTGGTGATTGTAGTGGCATGTCTGATTCTCGACGCAATAAATCAATCCGATAACAAAAACACCCAACGCAGGCTACTGGCAGGATTGGGTATATTCATTTTTGTCACTTGTGGAATTCTATATATTACCTGGCCTTATTTGTATACCAGTCCTTTCACAAATTTCGCGAATGCATTCAGCAATATGTCGAAATTCAGGTGGACCGGTGAAGTATTGTATATGGGAGAAATGATTAAAGCTACCGAACTTCCCTGGCACTACGCTCCTGTCTGGTTTTTTATTACCACTCCGATTTGGTTTCTGATATTGGGTTTAGCAGGAATAATTTTTATCAGCTATCAGATTTTTAAGTACCCACGTAGAATATTTATTAATGGCCTTGAAAGACATTTATTAATTTATCTGGTTTCATTTATTGCTCCATTCGTAATCGTTGTGCTTTTCAACTCTGTTCTTTACGATTCCTGGCGCCATCTATATTTCGTATATCCTGCTTTTGTAATACTGGCTATATACGGATTGTATCATTTGTCCCGAATCAAAAGCAACTTTATTGCACCTCTGATCACCATTGCAATTTTTGGATTTTTGATTGTATATCAGGTTGTCTATCACCCGCACCAACATGTGTTTTTTAATTATTTAGTAAACAGAACTGCGTACAATCATGAAAGGGAACTGTTTGAACTGGATTATTGGGGAGCGTCTTACCGGGAAGGAATAAAAGCAATTCTGGCCAGAGACAAAAATGAAAAAATCGAAGTGCTGATGTGGAATCCGCCCGGAGAATTTAACCTGCTTATTTTACCTTCCGAAGAAAGAGCAAGAATTGTGATAACAGACGACAATCCCAAATATCTCATAACCAATTACAGGTTCCATCCGGAAGATTACGCTTATCATCCTGAGCAGGAAATTTACCGCATCAGTGTACAAAACAATACGATACTTTCTGTTTTTCAATTGCGTGAATAACCGCAATTATTCCTCGGAATCGGTTTGTGACTGGATACCAACCGGT
>CAZJLZ010000150.1:0-3103 GCA_964546775.1 uncultured Cryomorphaceae bacterium
GGCACCCACCCAGATTCCAGTAACGAGTTCCGGTGTAATGCCTATAAACCAGCCATCGCTTTGGTTTTGTGTGGTGCCTGTTTTACAGGCAATATGGATGTTACGAATACCATCGTATTCGCGTTGAGGTAGATCCGATCGCAATCGCATGGCGGTCCCTGTAGTTCTGCCGATTGTTTCATTGTAAACCCCAGCAATGGTTCCTTTCATTAAATCGAGCATCACATACGCAGTTCGTTCATCCATGGCTTCATTGGTTTCGGGCATAACGTCGTAGATGGCATTGCCGTTCATATCTTCAATGCGTGTGATAATAATGGGTTTGATGTGCACTCCCTTATTGGCAAAAGTGGCGTTGGCCGAAGTGATCTCCATCACATTGATGTCC
Organism: uncultured Cryomorphaceae bacterium; assembly: GCA_964546775.1. GTDB lineage: Bacteria > Bacteroidota > Bacteroidia > Flavobacteriales_D > SKUL01 > SKUL01. The sequence continues at coordinate 389 of CAZJLZ010000150.1, forward strand.
GCTACTCCCAGCGCCAGCGATGGCACCGGTTCGAGATGGCTTTCGATTCCCAGATCGCGCGCCAGCTTTATAACTGCCTCCGGTCCGAATTGTTTCATTACCCAGGCTGTAACCGTGTTAACAGAATTGGCCAGTCCCCATTTCAGCGAAACCGTGAATCCATAGTTGCGATCCGGATCCTGCGGCGTCCAATCCTTGATTAAGCCGAATGTACCTTTGTGAAAAGTAGTAGGTGCCTTCACCACTTCGTGACAGGGAGAATAGCCCTCGCGAATGGCTGTTGCGTACACAAATGGTTTGAAAGTCGATCCAACCTGCCGTTTTCCGGTGCGAACGTGGTCGTACATAAAATGCCGAAAGTTGATACCTCCTACCCATGCTTTTACAAAACCGGTGCTGGGTTCAATGGATACCATTCCGGTCTGCAGGAAGCTTTTGTAATACCGGATGCTGTCCATCGGCGAAAGCAGCGTATCAATTTCACCCGCCCATGAAAAAACGTGCATGGGAACCGGTGTATCGAAGATAATTTCAACTGAATCTTTGGGAACAATGCGCCATGAATTTCCGCAATCTTCAGCTTCGCAGACATATCGCTCGCCTTTTTCCGTTTTTTGACGGGAAATATTCACCCGACGATGACATTCGCCACATTCCTGACCGGTTAAAACACGGTAACGTTCTGTCCGCTTCATTGCAGAAGTCAGAATCTGATCAACTTCATCGCTGTCAAGGTCGTTCGAAAACGGAGCGTTCTTCCACCGCTTGATGTCACGAAAAAACTGCTTTTGTAAATTGGACCCCTCGCCCAAATGCGAAGTAACAGCCTGTTCCGCGTAGTTTTGCATGCGGGAATCAATTGTGGTATAGACCCTCAACCCGTCTCTGTATAAATTATATGGGCTGCCATCCGCTTTGCTGTATTTGTAATCTCCAGATTCTGTTTTCTGGTTGAAGAGGTTAGTAAGATCAGCCCTGAGGATTTCACGAAAATAAGGTGCCGGTCCTTGCGCGTGATCTACTTGCTGGTAATTCAGACCGAGTGGCAAAGTGCGCAACGAATCGAATTGAATATCTGTAATGTGGCCATTTCGTTTCATTTGTCCCAGAACTACCGCCCTGCGTTCAAGGGTTAATTCCGGTCGGCGCAGTGGGTTATATAAAGACGGATTCTTGCACATTCCGACCAGCATGGCTGCCTGTTCAATGCGAAGAGAATCCGGTGTAAGGTTGAAGTATACATTGGCAGCAGATTTTACTCCCACGGCATTATTCACCCAATCAAATTTATTGAGATACATGGTGATGATCTCTTCCTTGCTGTATTGCCGCTCAATGCGCACCGCGATAATCCACTCCTGAAATTTTTGAAATACGCGCTTGAAAGGATTGGATGAGCGATTGTGGAAAAGCATTTTCGCCAGCTGTTGAGTCAGAGTACTCGCTCCACCTTTTTTACCGAGGTAGAGAACCGCCCGCGAAGTGGATCGGATATCTATACCAGCATGCTTCCAGAACCTTTCGTCTTCTGTTGAAACTAGTGCTTTAACCAATTCGGGAGAAAGATTTTCATACTCTACGTTAACACGGTTTTCGTGGAAATATTTACCGAGTACTTCGCCATCAGAAGAAATTACCTCAGTAGCCAGATCGCTTTTTGGGTTCTCCAATTCATCGAACGATGGTAAGTCACTTACCGAGGCAAGCCACAGCATGACGCCCAAACCTATAAAAGGAGCCAGAACAATTAACCACAACAGAAAAACGAGTTTGCCATAACGGCGCTTTTCTTTAGAGGTTGATTTCTTTGTTTTTTTAACCATACATTCCTGATTTCTCTGACCAGCCGATTTTCAAATTTAGTACCTTCGCCGCCCGGGATAAATTGCGATGGCAAAGCTATTTAATTAAGTTGCAATTTTGGCCGGTATAATTGATCAAAGTTCACATGGCGTTCGTCACAAATTGCAGTCAATTTTAACGAGAAAAAATATACTTTCTGTATTTGTGACTCGTTTAGCACACAACATTCCTTCACTTGTGGTTAGATATGATTAAACTTTTCCGTAGTTCAGTACATTCATTCTCTGAGTTTTATTCCTCAATTCCGGTCTTCTCGTTTTTGTTTTTAATTGTGATCATCTGCCTTTTTTCAGGATGCAGATTCAACAATTCCAGACACGAAAGCACTGAATTAACAACCTATCATCTTTATTGCGACAGCACTGATTTCGAAAAAATCTATAAAGAATGGGATGAACAGATTTATATTCCAGTAGTATTAAAACACGATGACAAAACCTATCATCACCTTAAAATGCGATTGCGGGGTGATTCATCACGGAAACTGTCCAAAAAATCACTAAAGATAAAACCAGACAACGGATTCCTACCCTTAGGAAAATCCAGCATCAATCTAAACGCGGAATATTCCGACAAGAGTATGATCCGGCAAGCCTTGGCCAGCCGTTTGTTTAAAGAAAGTGGTCACCCCTGTTTTAAATCCAATTATGCCTCTGTCTATCTCAATGATCGCTTTCTCGGTCTTTACCTTGAGGTTGAAAATATGGACGAACTTTTTCTGAGCCGGAATGGATTCAATCCATCAGGAAACCTGTACAAAGCCACCAACGACGGTACCTGCCTAAGTATTTTTGATGATGTAGAAGAAGATTGGGAGAATAAAACCAGTAAAAAACGAGGTTTCAGCGATTT
>CAZJLZ010000151.1:0-2924 GCA_964546775.1 uncultured Cryomorphaceae bacterium
AGGTCGTCGGAATCGGTAAAAAACCACGAGTAAGTCCAGTCACGGCGGGTAACTCCGGCACCGAGTTCCAAACTGATTCGGTTCGAAATCCGCCGTTCATAAAATAGGTAAAGTTCTCCCCTGAAAATCTGAAACGGGTCAAATTTCAAACCGTTGTGCACCTCTATGAGTGTGTCGGGTAAATAAGCATCTTCTCCCCATAAACTATCCTGCAACCGCACCTCCTGGCCCTTTACTGAAGTCAGCAAAAACACAAAAAAAACCAGAGCAGAAGCGATTCGCATGATTATCGGTAATTTCGGAGGCGTATAACAACTTTACCCCACGAATTTAGTTGTATTTTTTATGACTTCATCACTCCATTCTACTGCCTGTCTTCTCTTGTTGTTACTGTATTCGGCGACAATGTCCGTTCAGTCGCAAAATTTCGAAGTCAAATGGAGTGAAGACAAAACCTCCTCCAGAATTTCTGCTACAGAACTGATTGGGAGAGATAGCACTGGCTTTTTTGTCTATCGTCAGAACCGCGCAGATGACGGTTTTCTGATTCTCGATTATTACACTTACGCCGGATATCAACAAGTACAATCCGTAGAAGTACGTTTGCCCGATGTTGGCGGCCGGTCTACACAACTTGAGAAAATATTTTTGCTCGACGACCATTTCCTGCTTTTCACCTCATACTATGATAAGCAAAACGATCAGAACCGGGCATTCGCCTCCTTACTGAACAAACGGGGTGAAGTGATTAAAACCATGTTTGAAGTCGACCGGATCGATGATGTGACCAACAAAAAAAATACCGGAGAATTTGCGTTTCAACTCTCACCAGACAGCAACTATGTGCTCGCGTTTCACAATACGCCCTTTCGGCAAACCGAAAATGCACGTTTTTCGGTAAAGCTTTTTGACGCTCAACTCAACCTGCTCTGGCAGAAAAAATTTAAAATGCCTTACGCCGATCAGGATTTTGAAGTGGTGACGGCGTTGGTAGATAATTACGAAAGCGTATTTATGGTTTGCCGGCTGTACGGTCAGGGCATGTTCCAGAGCAGTGAAATGAAAGCCAATAAAAAATACACCCTCTTTCACTACAACCATCGTCAAAGGAAATTAACCGAATATGAAATCAATGTAGATAATAAATGGATTCATTCTGCACGATTTCAGTTGCTCAACGACAGCACTTTAGTTGCCGGAGGATTTTACTCCGGAACCGGTCAGGGCAATGTCGCCGGTGCATTTTACATTCGCTTTAATACCCGATCCGGCGAATTGGTGAATCACGGTTTTGAATCGCTCCCGCGAGAAGTTATCAAAGAGATTGGCTACAACGATGATTTGTTGTTTGGAGGGTTGGCGGCTTTTGAATTGCGCAAAATGCTGCTTCGGGAGGACGGCAGTGCCGTGTTGGTGGTGGAGAAAGATTACGTGAGCTCCTCAACCCATTTTGATCCCTATACCGGACAAAGAATCACCACTTACTACTATCATCACGATGATGTACTGACCGTAAGTATGTCGCCTGAAGGATCGATGGAATGGACGGCAGTTTTACCAAAAACCCAGACCAGCTCTTCTATGGACGATCGATATTCATCCATTGCTGTTCACGCCGGCAACGACCATGTGCACATCATTTTCAACGATCACTCCGCAAATCTCGAAACCGTTCGGGAAACAGGAGAAACCCGCACAGTGAGTAATTTCAATAAATCAGTGGCAATGATGGCTACCATAGACCAACAAGGAAAACTCACGCTTGAACCCCTTTTCGGCTCGGAGGAATTCAACACGATTTTGCGACCGCGCTTTACCAAAGAAGCTGCTTCAGACCGTCAATTGATCTACGGCGAACAAAACGGAAAGGATAAATTTGGGGAAATATTTTACCCGGAGCATTGAATAGCATTGCCAAAATAAAAGCCCCGATTGCTGAAGAATTAAGTGTCTTTGAGCATAAATTCCGCGCTGCACTGAAAACCGACGTTCCACTGCTCAATAACGTTATCCACTACATCGTCAAAAGAAAAGGAAAGCAAATGCGACCGATGTTCGTCTTTCTTTCTGCCAATGTTTTCGGACCAACAAACGATTCAACTTTTCGCGCTGCGTCGCTCATCGAATTGTTGCACACCGCAACACTCGTGCACGATGACGTTGTCGACGACTCGAATTTGCGCCGCGGATTTTTTTCGCTGAATGCGCTCTGGAAAAACAAGATTGCCGTACTCGTCGGCGATTACCTGCTCAGCACCGGTCTTCAACTGGCGGTGAACAACAATGAGTTTCAATTGCTGAGGGTAGTTTCGGAAGCTGTGCAGCGTATGAGCGAAGGAGAGTTGTTGCAAATGGAAAAAGCCCGGAAAATGGACATCGACGAAGCCACTTACTTCACGATCATCAACCACAAAACTGCGGCATTGATTGCTGCCTGCTGTGAAGCCGGTGCCCTTTCTGCCGGTGCGGATGAAAAGTCTGTTCAGTCCATGAAAGAATTTGGTACCCACGTCGGAATTGCATTTCAGATAAAAGATGACTTGTTTGACTATGGCGATGGCGCGGGTATCGGTAAGCCGACCGGTATTGATATCAAAGAGCGGAAAATTACGTTGCCCCTGATTCACGCCATCAGCACGGCCAGCAGATCGGATCGAAAATGGTTGGTGAAAACGGTGAAACACCACCACAACAACCCTCAAAAGGTAAAAGAAGTGGTTGATTTTGTATTGAAAACCGAGGGCATTCAGCGCGCGATTGATGCGATGAATGAGCACAAATCTGCTGCCTTAAATATTTTAAATAATTTTGATCCATCACCGGCCCGGAATGCGCTGGAAGAACTTGTGAAATTTTCTACCGAAAGAAAAAAATAGTCATGAAAATCATTTTTCTCACAACGCTGTTATTCACCTTTCTCAGCG
>CAZJLZ010000152.1:0-2745 GCA_964546775.1 uncultured Cryomorphaceae bacterium
AGCTTCAGTTTCTGAACTGATGTTGATGGTGGCACCTTTTCCCTGGTTTCCATCGACCGGTTTAATCACACACGGAAATCCGATGAATTCAAGAGTGCTTCGGAGTTCAAGTTCGTCGCGAACAATTTCCCCTTTCGGAACTGGTACCCCGGCTTCTGAAAGAAGATATTTGGTTTCGTCTTTGTTTCCGGCTATGTCGATTCCTATGCCGCTGGTTTTGCCGGTGATGGTCGCAGAAATGAGTTGTTGATTTACGCCGTAACCGAGTTGCACCAGTGAATCTCTGTGCAAGCGCAGGTATGGAATGTTTCGACGTTCGGCTTCTTTCACAATCGACAAGGTGCTGGGGCCAAATTGATCGGCGTGTTTTATTTCACGCAGGTTGTTTATATCATTTTCAAGATCGTATGGCTCGTTGTTGATCAATGCCTGCACAATCCGAACGGAAGCTTCTGCCGCATATACACCGGCACGTTCCTGTTTGTAGGAGAATATTACGTTATAGATTCCTCGTTCTCCGATACCACGGGTTTTTCCAAAATTGCATTCCATTCCGCTCATGGTCTGGATTTCCAGCGCCACGTGCTCTGCCACATGCCCCATCCAGGTTCCCTGTCGTACCCTTTTTAAAAACCCACCTTCCTTACCCGGAGAGCAACGATGTTCATAAAGCGAAGGAATTAATTTTTGAAGCCGGTCTGCAAAACCATCAATTTCGTCTGTCGGTTTGTGTTCCATATCCTCCAGATCGAGCTTCATTACGATCAGGCGATGTCTTCTATTCGACCAGAAATTTGGTCCACGGATAATCTGAATACTGAGGATTTTCATAGCATAAGTGTTTTGCAGACTACCTGCGAATGAACGTTAAATTGTAAAATGAAAAGTGCGTTGTTTAAAAATAACTAAAGTCTCCGAGAAAGCGTACTAGCACCTGATAACTTTGTGGGGTTAAAATGATTTTTTTAACTCCCCCTTAAATTTTTTTAACAAATGGATGACCAGGAGATCAAAAAGCCATTGGGAACGCTGATTGCCATAGGGGGTGCGGTAGACGATGGAACGATAGAGGACAATGAAAATGCTGAGAACCTGAACCTTAGATTTTTTGAAGTGGGAATATTAAAGCGCTTGTTGCTTTCGATGAAGGGGGAGACCAATCGCATAGAGGTGATTACTACCGCATCGAGGGTACCGCTCGAAACGGGTCAGCATTACATCGATGCTTTCAAACGGTTGAACAATGAAAATGTAGGAGTATTGCACATTCGCACTTTTAAGGACTGTGACAATGAAGCGTATTTGGAAAGATTGAGAGCAGCGGAAGGTGTGTTGTTTTCGGGCGGAGATCAATTGCTGTTGTCAAAAGCATTCGGAAAGTCAAAATTTCTGAACCTTCTCCTGGAACGCTATCATCAAGAGAAATTTGTAGTGGCCGGTACGAGTGCAGGAGCCATGGCCATGTCCAAACACATGATCGGCAGAGGTAGCAGTTCAGAAGCGCTCATAAAAGGAGCGGTGAAAATGTCATCTGGATTTTCTTTTCTGGAATCGGTAATTTTTGACACCCATTTTATTAAAAGAGGGCGATTCGGACGACTGTGCCAGGCGGTAGCAAGTTACCCTCACTGTGTGGGAATCGGTTTGGGAGAGGACGCCGGGTTGTTGATCACGGATGGAAATCACATGGAGGCAATTGGGTCAGGATTGACTATGATCATAGAAGGAGACAACATCCATTACACCAATATCGAAGAAGTGAATCTGGGTGATCCTATTTCCATTGAAAACCTGCGCGTCCACGTGCTGGCTCAGGGTCATTGTTACGTGCTTTCTGAACGAAGTATTCTTCATTGATAAATGTGCACTTCGCACGTTTGACCCGAACATACCACTCCCCGATACATTCCTGGAGTATTGAAACTAAGGGTATAATTGCCATTTGCGTCGAGAGCGATTAATCCACCTTCAGCACCTTGATTTTTCAGCTTTTGATGGACAACAAAATCAGCAGCTTCCTGCACCGATAGTTTCTTGTAGTCCATCAGCGCCGCAACATCATAGGCGACCAGGTTACGTAAGAAATACTCTCCGTGGCCGGTACACGACACCGCGCAGGTTTGGTTGTTTGCGTAATTACCAGCCCCGATAACGGGTGAGTCTCCAATTCGACCATAGCGTTTGTTGGTCATACCACCAGTGGAAGTGGCAGCAGCCAGGTTTCCGTGAAGGTCAAGAGCAACAGCGCCAACCGTTCCGAATTTATCGTCTGCAGGACCTTTGGCCGGGTCCATCAACTTATCTTCACCACTGTGATCGAGCACCACCTCGTCGCTTTCACGCGCATGCTGGAGTTGCAGAAAGCGCGCTTCATCAAAAAAGTAGGCGGCTTCTACCAATTCGCATCCGTGCTGTTGCGCGAATAGTTCGGCACCATTGCCAACCAGCATGATGTGTGGAGAAAATTCCATGATTTTCCTTGCAGCAGCGATCGGGTTCTTTAATTTTTGGACTGCCAAAACGGCGCCTGCTTGCAGATTCCGCCCATCCATAATGGATGCATCCATTTCATTTTTGCCATCGTTGTTAAACACCGACCCTTTTCCCGCATTGAATAGGGGTGAATCTTCGAGAAACTTAACGGTTGACTCAACAGTATCCACAGCGCTGCCCCCTTTTTTCAGAATTTCTTCACCGGTGAGCAAAGCTTTATTGAGCATGTCGCGGTGAGTCTGTTCGTTTTCT
>CAZJLZ010000153.1:0-5851 GCA_964546775.1 uncultured Cryomorphaceae bacterium
TCCTCATTCGGCGGATGCATATCCATCCAGCCGGATATGGAAAGACCTGGTTCAAAAAGCCATTGAATTGGAAGTTGATGCATTATTGCTTTCCGGTGATATCATCGATCGGGAAAATCGATTTTTCGAAGCCATTGGCCAACTTCAATCGGGCTTTTCTCAACTTAGGGAAGCAGGAATTCCAGTATATATGGTGGCTGGGAATCACGATTTTGATGTGCTGCCGGATACGATTTCAGAAAAGGACGAAGGAATTCATTTGCTGGGAGCAGCAGGTAAATGGGAGATTCTAAATTTCTCCAAAAATGGCATTAACCTGCAATTCGCCGGATGGTCATTTCCAACACAATATTACCAGCAGGATCCTTTGATCGGTTTTCCTGTTGATCAACTCAATCCATCCGTTCCGGTTATCGGAATATTGCACGGCGAATTAGCCAAACCCGATAGTCCGTATGCACCGCTCGAACTTTCACGGCTGCAATCAAAAGGAGTTGGTCTTTGGATTCTCGGACACATTCACAAACAAGACAGTTGGCAACATCCCGGGGGTGAAATCTGGTATCCGGGTTCTCCCCAGGCGCTCAGTCCGAAAGAACAAGGAGTCCACGGTGCTTTGCTGATCGAAGTTCATGGAAAGAATGACAGCCGAACATCCACGATTCCGCTTTCCAGGGTTCGCTATGAATCGCTTTCAGTTGATCTGAGTGATACAGCTTCGGCGTCAGAAATCCGGAATGGTGTGATAACGGCCTTTGAGAATTATACAACATCACCTAAAATAACCGCGCACATTTCCGAACAACTCATTCTCGATTTGGAACTTGTTGGCGAACATCCTGATCGGGATTTGGTGGATACGACATTGCGCGAACTGACGTCCGATTTTTATCGGAACTACAACGGCATGAACCTTTCGGTACGGAAAGTCAACAACCTGCTGACACCCGTTGTTACGAACATTGAAGAATTGGCGCGGCAGTCTTCTCCCGCGGGACTGGTCGCAGAAACCATACTGGCTATCCAACGCAACGAAACCACCCCGCTGTTGCAGAAAATGGAGGAGAACTGGACGACTGCTTTTACAGCGGTTAAAAATGGTAGTCCATACGGTGACTTGCAAAGACGGGGTAAAGACAAACCCTATCTGGAGGAACAGAGAGAAAGCAAACAGATTTACCTTTTGAATGCCTGCAAAAAGTTGCTGGCAGAACTCATTGAGCAGAACGTATCATGAGTCCGCAGGCACTGCATATTAAAAAATTGGTGGTTTCCAAAATGCCGGGATTTTCAGAAGGTTTGCGGATCCCACAACAATTTTCTGCGCATCTCAATATCGTCACCGGCCCCAATGCTTCGGGAAAAAGCTCCGTCGCCCGGGCGATCCAAAAAGTGATATGGCCCGCAGAATCCAGAGATTTTTGGCTCAAAGCAGAGGCATTGGTCGGAAAGGAGGAATGGCTTTTTGAAGTCAATCAAGGTTTTTCAGAATCGCAGCGCAACGGCCAGAAACAAACGTTACAAAGTCCGGTTGCAGAAGAGCGTCACCGTTATTTGTTGGCTTTGCACGAACTCATCAAGGCTGATGATTCTGAATTGGCCGAGGAGATTCAACGGCAACTGAGCGGAGGCTACGATCTGGATGCGGCGGCAAGATCAGGCGGTTTCAACGATAGTATCAGCACGAAAAGCCTTGCTGAGTATAAGGCTCTTGATGCTGCGCGAAAAAAAGTTCAGGAACTGACTCGCGATCAAAAGAACCTGCACGAAGAGCAAGAGCGACTTCAAACCCTGCGCAAAGAGTTGGAAGTCAAAAATGAGGAATTGCGAAAAGAGAAGTTCTTTGAACTCGCACTTCAACATCGTGTAACATCCTCGGAAAGAGAAACTGCAAAATCGCATTTAGAAACTTTTCCGGCTGTTTTGAAGAACCTGGCAACGCAGGATTTGTCACAGGTGGAGAATTGTGAACTCGAACTTACCGATGCCGAAAATGAGATCAGAACAGCAGAAGCTCAGCTTCAGGAGCTGGGGGAAGAAATGAAGCAGCTCGGCCTCCCGGAATCCGGGTTATCCGAAACCCAGGAAGATCAGATGGCATCATTGCTCAGTGAAATGGAATCTCTGACCAAATCTCAGCAAACGCTAAATTCAGATTTGCTTAGTGCGCGTGAAGAATTGAAGAACGCTGCCGAAAACCTTCAGTTGAAAGATCCCGATGCCGAATGGGCCGGACTGAAAATTACTGCTGTGAAACCGCTTGAGGAATCGTGGCAAAAAGCGTATCAGGAACTTGCAGCTCACGCGGCTTTGGAAAAGGAAATCGAATCGCTGAAGAAGAGGTTGGATTCTTTTTCTAATCCCATTCCTGATCGCGATGACCTTGTTCAGGGAATCCGAAATCTTACCCGCTGGTTGCAGGAACAACAGGGGCAGAGTGAACCGGGAATACCTTCGTGGTCGCTTTATGCGCTCGGCCTTTTGGCCATTGCAGGAACGGTGGTTGCGCTTTTTGTTAATTGGACGGGATGGGGAGTGTTGATTGCTGCTCTGGCTGGGATCATTGTGTTTTTGGCCTTGAGGAAAAACCAATCCGCTCCTTCCGGAAACGCATCCGACACCTATAAAAGGGATTTTGAGAAAAGCGGTTTAAGCGGACCAGCTGGATGGAGTCCCGAAGATGTGGCAGAATACATCGCTAAACTGTCTGGAGAATTGATGGTTGCTGCAGAAAAATCGGCATTTGATGAACAGCTTTCCCGCCGAATTAACGAGCGACAAGAAGTTAAATCTTCACTGGAGCAATTTCGTGCGAAATTGAATGAAACCCGCGACGCGCTCGGACTTTTACCGATTGACGCAGATTCGGAAAACATTGGAGCCATGTATTGGTTTTTGTCGAATGCCAGCAAATGGCAGAAGGCTCGTGATACACGGGACGGGGCGTCTGCCGAACTCAGGGAAGTTGAACAAGCCATTGAAGCAAAACTGGAATCGTTCAATGAATTACTGAATGATCTGGAATTAGATCGGATAAATGATTTTGCAACCGCTCGAACGATTTCCGAAAGGTTGCGACGCGCAGAACAAAAGCGCCGGGAAGCCGAGGTTCAAATGGGTGTTGCCAGAAGATTGAAGGCCGCCAAATCTACCGATTGTGAAAAGCTCAATAAAAAGGTTGATGCGGTTTATGAGCGGATGCAAATCGAAGGGCGCGACAAACACCAACTGCAGGTCCTGCACAATCAGTTCGAGGATTTTAAAGAAGCCGAAAAACAAGTGGATATATCCTCCCGCAAAGCGGACGATTACGAAAAAGCACTGCGTGAGCATCCGTTGTACGAATCGGAGCATGCGAACCTTGAAACCTGGAGCAGCGAAGAACTGGAGCAGCGAATCAATGCATTTTCAGAAATTAAGAATCGTCGTGATCAATTGAACAATGAGATCGGTGGAATTGTAGCGCTGGTGAATAAACGCCGAAGCGGGAACGATCTCGAATCGGCGCTCAATGAAGAAGACTCGGCCTACGAAAACCTGTAATCTGCTTTTGAAGAAAACCTGTTTCGCTACACCGGACAAGTAGTGGTAGATTCGCTCCGATCTGCACACCACGATCAGAATGATTCAGTATTGTACCAGCGGGCAAACGAACTATTTCGCACCATCACCAAATACCGGTTTTCTCTGTTGATTCCCGATGGGACCGAAAAGTCATTCCGTGCGTTTGACGAAGCAAAAAGAACCGGTTTGGGATTGAGCGAACTATCAACCGGTACGCGGATTCAATTGTTACTAGCTGTTCGATTGGCTTACATTGAAACTCAGGAACAACATTACCGACTTCCATTACTCGCTGACGAATTACTTGCCAATAGCGACGACGTCCGAGCTCAGGCAATCATCGAGGCTTTGGTGGAAATCAGCAGAGCAGGGAGACAGGTGTTTTATTTTACCGCACAAGCCGACGAGGTGAGCAAATGGCAGCAGTATTTATCCAAAAATCCGGAAATTGATTACCAGCTCATATCGCTGGAAGGAGCGGAAGGTCGGGCACTGGATTTTAAAGATTTTGAAAATCCGGTTGCGGGAAATGATATGGAGTCCATTCCTGAACCCAAAAACAGGAGTCACCGGGAATACGGTCAGTTTCTTTCTGTGCCTCGATTCAGCCTGATGCAGCATCCAATAGAAAACCTGCATTTGTGGTATCTCGTAGATGATGTTCAATTGTTGTACGAATTTCTTCGGAATCGCATTATTTACTGGGGACAGTTGAAAATGTTGGAAAGTACACCACCCGTGTTTGCCACAGAAAACTGGCCCAGCAACTACGATCAATTCAAGCGTCGGGCACATCTCGTGTCAGAACTGCAAAAGCTGTATAGAAGAGGAAGGCCTATTCCGGTTGATCGTTCTGATCTGATGAAATCTGATGCCGTTTCTGGTAGTTTCATCAATGATGTCAGTGATTTACTCGAACAGGTCGACGGCAATCCTGAGCAGTTGTTGTTCTCGCTCGAGAATAAGGCTGTGGCAGGTTTTCGGAACAACAAAATTGTCGAACTGCGTGAATATTTCGAGCGCGAAGGAAAACTTTCTACCGAAGCCGAACCAATGACACAAGAAGCATTGATGGATCGAATCTATGCGGTAGGAGCGGGTTTGCATCTGGATTCTGAGGAAGTAAATAGTACGGTGCAAAGGCTATTGAACTAGAAAGGATATCCAATCGCGATATTGAGCACAGGTCGTTCTTTGGTCCAATCGGCCACCCAGCGATTTCCTTCCGGTAAATATGGCTTGCGCAAGGGGATAGCCATATCCAACCGAAGAATGAAAAAGTCGAAATCCATTCGGACCCCGACACCTGCTCCAACAGCGAGTTCTTTCATAAACGCATCAGAATTGAATTGTGCTCCGGGTTGTGACGGGTTTTCATTCATCAACCAGATATTTCCCGCATCGGCAAAAACAGCTCCTTTCAAAAAACCATAAATATCAAATCGGTATTCGAGATTGAATTCAAGTTTTATATCTCCGTTTTGATCCAGAAATCCGATTGAAACATTTTCATCAGAAATTTTGTAAGTACCCGGTCCGAGGGTTCTGGCCCGGAATGCGCGTATTCCGTTTGGACCTCCGGAAAAGAATTGTTTGATATAAGGCAATTGCTGAGAATGTTCGTAGGGTATTCCGAGCCCGGCATACACCCTCCCAATAAGTTTACTTCCCTTGCTTACTTTGAAGTAATACCGGAGATCGGAGGTGAAACGAGCGTAGGTGGAGAAAACTTCTCCCAGTACACCCCACGGATTGGAAACATCAGCGGAACCGGAATAATAGGTGTGATTTCGGAAATCATCATCATCCTGATCATTATATGTGAAACTGTATTCAGGTCCAAGGATGAATTGCTGAGCGAAACTGTTGCGCAGAAAAGGATTGTCCTCCAGCAGTTGGTCGAATTGTGTACTTGTTTTGGTGAGTTGCGAAAATGTAATGGCCACCGGATTTAATTCGTGTTGGATATTCTGATTGGGTTTCCAGGTATATCCGTAACTGGAAGAAACCGAATTGAGTTGAAAATACTGCACGCGGTTGACCAGCTCGTAGCGTGCCTTAATATTCGTTTTCGGCACAAATAAACTATTGTATTTGATTTCAAATGGCGTCAGGAATCTTGGAACCTGAAGTTCGCCGCCGACACCCAATTGATAAGAGAAATAATCACCTGAAGTACTGCCTTCAACGATTCCTCCCAATTGAGTTTCTAAACCACCGAGGAGATCGAGTCTGAATAATTCGGCACCGCCAAAAATGTTCCGGTTCAACCAACTTGCCGTTAATC
>CAZJLZ010000154.1:0-6889 GCA_964546775.1 uncultured Cryomorphaceae bacterium
CCTGGGGTGCAGGTCCGCGCGCTTCTCAATACCTCGTAATTGGAGCCAAGTGTCTCGCTGCAATACGTGGAAAGTACAGCCCGGATATTGAAGAAGTTCAGGATGTGGCGATGCCGATTTTGCGCCATCGACTCGTCCGTAACTACAAGGCAGAAGCTGAAGGTTATTCTATTGAAAAGATCATTAAATCGCTATTGTAATTTAAATCATTATCAACCATGCGTGTTGCGATCAATGGATTTGGACGAATAGGAAGGCTCACATTAAGATGCCTCTTAAAGATGGATAATGTTGAAGTCGTTGCACTCAACGATCTTGGAAATCCGGAGGCTCTTGCTCATCTTTTTCGTTATGACAGCGCACAGGGAAAGTTCGGGGGTGAAGTAACATCCGATGATTCTTCTATATCCATCGATGGTCAAAATATTAGAATATTTTCGGAAAAAGATCCTGAAAATCTTCCCTGGGGAAGTAACAATGTGGATGTAGTTGTGGAATGCACCGGAAAATTCCGCGATTCCGAAGGTGCCGGAAAACATATCAAAGCAGGAGCGAAACGCGTGGTCATTTCTGCACCTGCCCGTGGCGAAAATGTAAAAACAATCGTTCTCGGTATTAATGAAGATCAGATCGGTGCTCAGGATAAATTGATTTCGAATGCATCGTGCACCACTAATTGTCTTGCACCGGTAGCATATTTGCTGCACCAACATTTTGGAATCGACAAAGGGTTCATAAATACTGTGCACGCCTATACCGGCGATCAAAATCTTCAGGATGGACCGCACAAAGACCTTCGACGCGCCCGTGCCGCAGCATTAAATATTGTGCCGACAACCACTGGAGCAGCAAAAACAGTTGAGATAGTAATTCCGGAATTGAAAGGAAAACTAGATGGTCTGGCTACCAGAGTGCCGACGATTGCCGGATCATTAACTGATTTTACAGTGATCCTCAACCGCGATGTAACCATTAAAGAAGTAAACGCCGTAATGAAGGAGGCCGCGGAAAACAGGTTTCAGGGATTGCTCCAATACAACGAAGATCCGATAGTTTCTACCGATATCATTGGCAATACGCATTCTTCTATTTTTGATGCCCCGCTTACTCAAACCAACGGAAATCTGGTGAAAGTGATTATGTGGTACGACAACGAGATGGGATATTCATCGCGTACTGCCGACCTTGTCCGCTATATGGCTGGTAATAAAGCATAGAACATGTATGCATTTCTGAGTCGGATCCGGCAGTATAATTGTCCATTGAAAACTGTATCTTTAAAGATATCGGCTTCTTTTTAGTTGAGCTGAGTAGAAATTACACAAAAGGCCTAAACCTTCTGTCGGTAAGCAAATATAGCATACATGCCAAAATCTAAAATTCCGCCTCCTCCAAATACTCCAAAAGCTCCGAAGTTTAACTTGCTATGGGTTTACATTGCAATTCTCGGAGTTTTTTTTGCGATTAATTTCTTTTTTGGAAGTAATGGCCCCAAAGAAACCGATTGGCGTACATTCAACAATGAAATGCTTCAGATCGGAGATGTCGATCGGTTGACTGTTGTGAATGAAGAGCGGGTAGAAGTCTATCTTCATGCGGATGCGCTGAACAAAGAGCGGCATGAAGAAGTTAGAGAAAATATTTTGGGTCAAAACAACACGGGGCCGCACTATCAGTTTTCCATTGGCTCGGTAGATTACTTCCAGACACAACTTGACGAAGCTCAGGAATCCTTGCCCGAAGAAAAGCGTGTCAGTGCCCGGTTTGAGACACAGGAAGACTGGTTTGGAAATATGCTCGGATGGCTGTTTCCGATTTTGATTATTGTGGCCATCTGGCTCTTTATTTTCAGACGATTCAGCAGCAGATTAATGGGTGGTGGAGGAGCAGGCGGAGGGAATCCATTTTCAAACGTCGGTAAATCCAAAGCCCGGTTATTTGATATTAAAGAGCAAGTGAAGGTAACCTTCGCCGATGTGGCAGGTCTGGATGAGGCCAAAGAAGAAGTGCAAGAAGTGGTAGACCTCATTAAGAATCCGGAAAGATACAAATCACTAGGTGCGCGTATTCCCAAAGGGGTACTTTTAACCGGACCTCCCGGGACCGGAAAAACCCTGATTGCAAAAGCAATGGCTGGTGAAGCCGGTGTTCCTTTTTTCACCTTGTCAGGATCGGATTTTGTCGAAATGTTTGTTGGTGTTGGAGCAGCCCGGGTTCGGGATTTATTCAAACAAGGCCGCGAAAAGGCGCCGTGCATTATTTTTATCGACGAGATTGAGGCCATTGGCCGGTCCCGAAGTCGTTCTCAATCTCAAACCAACGACGAACGCGAGAATACGCTGAACCAATTACTGGTCGAAATGGATGGCTTCAGTAGCGACGAAACAGTGATCATAATGGCCGCTACGAATCGGCCAGATTTACTCGACCCCGCGCTTACCAGACCTGGCCGTTTCGACCGACAAATTCACATCGCAAAACCCGATTTAAACGAACGCGAGGCAATCTTTAAAATTCATATTAAAAAACTTGCTTTGGGAAAGGACGTTGATTTAAGGCGATTGGCTGAACAAACACCCGGTTTTGCGGGTGCCGAAATTGCGAATACCTGCAACGAAGCGGCGTTGCATGCTGCCAGAAAGCATAAGAAAGTCGTAGAAATGGAAGATTTTACGTCGGCTATTGATCGTGTCGTAGGAGGATTGGAGAAAAAGAATAAGCTCATAACTCCTAAAGAAAAAAAGATCATTGCTTATCACGAAACTGGACATGCATTGTGTGGTTGGCTGCTGAAACATGCGCATCCTTTGGTTAAGGTTTCAATCATTCCGCGTGGAATTGCCGCACTGGGATTTGCTCAATATTTGCCGCGCGAACAGAATCTTTATACACGAGAAGAGTTGCTCGACACGATTTGTATGACTCTGGGCGGGAGAGCGGCTGAGGAACTTATTTTCGGAGATATTTCAACCGGTGCACAAAACGATCTGGAGCGCACCACAACCATGGCTTATTCTATGATTGCGTTGTACGGCATGAACACTGAAATAGGTCCATTTTCATTCAAGGATTTGCAGAATGAATACAGCCTGAACAAGCCGTACTCCGATGAAACGGCTCAAATGATTGATCTGGAAGCACGCAAGTTGATCAATGAATGCTATCAGCGTTGTCTTAATCTGCTGAAGGACAATCGCGATAAAATTGAAAAGATTGCCGTAGCCTTGCTGGATAAGGAAGTTCTGTACCGTTCGGATCTTGAAGAATTACTGGGGCCACCCAAAGGCGAAGAAATTGAAGTGCAACCCTGAAAATCAAACCCTGAACTCCGGATAATGGGGGTAATGGATTGTACATCACCATAATGACTCACGGATTTTCAGGTCATCCGGGATTAATTTCTTATCTTTAAAAAAAAATAAAAACGTATGTCACAAGTAAAAGAAAACGACACCGTTGTGGTGCATTATACAGGTAAACTTGCCAATGGAGAGGTGTTCGACAGTTCGGAAGGTAAATCTCCATTGGAGTTCAAGATTGGTTCAGGCCAACTTATTCCCGGCTTCGAAAAGGCTGTATTGGGAATGAAAGCAGATGAGTCCAAAACTTTTAATATTCCGAAAGACGAAGCATATGGAGACGTACGTGACGACCTGCGGTATGAAGTTCCGGTAGAGAATTTTCCAGAAGATATTGAGCCAACCCCTGGCATGCGTCTGAATATGGGTACCGGCGATGGTCGTGAAATTCCCGTAACAGTTACTGAGGTTCAGGATAAAGTGGTCAACCTGGATGCAAATCATCCGCTGGCCGGAAAAGATCTGATATTCGAAGTGAAAGTCGTAGAGATTAAGTAGCGGGTTTTTGAAGAGCCTAAACGTGATTTTTTAGATGCTCACTGTATTCAGTTATTTGACCTTTCCGTCAGGTTTTGGACCGATACAGATGATTTATTTGTACATTTAATAGACATTCAAAAAACAATTAATACATGAAATTGCAAATATTCCTACTCGCACTTCCTTTGGTCATATTTTCAGCTTGCGAGTCTGTAGCCCAGGATGCTACTGCTCCGTTCGAGCAGCAAAAATTGCCATATGCTTATGATGCACTCGAACCGCATATTGATTCAGAAACCATGGATATACACTATTCGAAACACCACGCTGGTTATGTTTCTAAACTCAATGCCGCACTGAAAGAATCAGGCAAGGAGGATCAATCGCTGAAAGAAATCCTCGGAAATGTATCCCAAATGACGGATGCTGTTCGCAACAACGCCGGAGGACATTATAACCACGATCTGTTCTGGTCGGTACTTTCTCCTGAGGGTGGCGAGGCATCCGATGAGTTGAAAAAGGCAATCAATGATAGCTTTGGAAGTATGGATAAAATGAAATCACAAATGAACGATGCAGCTTCGAGTCGTTTTGGTTCGGGATGGGCGTGGTTGTACGTCACTCCCGCTGGTCAGCTCGCCATTACATCAACTCCCAATCAAGACAATCCAATGATGGATGTGGTGCAGGAAAGGGGAACTCCCGTATTTGGCATTGACGTTTGGGAACATGCCTATTACCTGAAGTATCAAAATAAGCGCGGAGACTATCTTTCAGCGATTTGGGAAGTTGCCAATTGGGAAGAAATCAGTCGCCGGTATGATGCGGCTGTTCAGGAAATGAAATAATATTTTAATTTAGGTTTAGTCTTAGGTTAAGGTGCAACGGAGCAATCTGTTGCACTTTTTTTTGACCAACGAAGATTTTCCATAACGTTATTTTAATGAAAAGGTCAAACCAACAGACATAACTTTGCAGTATGAAAATAGCGGTAATTGCCCACGATGGCAAAAAGGCAGAAATGGTGAAGTTCCTGATGGATCACATCAAACTTTTTCAGCGGAAAGACATTGATATTGTTGCTACAGGAAATACAGGGAGTCATGTTATTCAGGCAGGTCTTCAGGTCGAACGTGTTCAGTCCGGACCGCTGGGTGGAGATGCACAGATTGCCGCCCAGGTTACAGAAGGTAGAATCGGAATGGTATTGTTCTTTCGCGACCCCCTCGATAAACATCCCCACGAGCCAGATATCAACATGCTCATGCGACTCTGTGACGTCCACAATGTTCCCCTCGGGACTAACCCGGCGGCGGGTAAATTGATGTTGAAGGGACTGGAGTTTATTTCCTGAATTGATTAAGCCGTTGGGGCAATCTTACGTCATTGCGGTAACCGGTTCCGAAGTTGATTATATTTAACCCGGCCAACCAACCATTTTCTACGTGAAATATTTTGTTGAGACGATTGACTGCAAATTTGCGAAATCCATAGTATTTCACACGTTGATCCTGTTCCTCGTCGTTTCGTGCGAATCACCGGAGAACAACTTCGAGCCGAAAAGTGAGAAGCGTTTCGAGTATCTGGATGCAGACCATACCGGCGTTCATTTTGCCAATACAATCCACGAAAAGCCCGGTAGAAATGTAGGTACGTACGACTACATGTACAACGGGGGTGGAGTTGCCATTGCCGATTTCAACAACGATGGAAAACCTGATATTTTCTTCTCAGGAAACGATTCCGACAACAAACTGTATCTGAACAAAGGAAATTTACGATTCGAAGATATTTCAAACGGAGCCGGTATTGAAGGTCGTGGAAAATGGGCAACCGGTGTAACAGTTGCAGATATCAACCAGGATGGTTGGATGGATATTTATGTCTGTTACAGCGGACCGGACTATCGGCAAGCCAATACCCACAACGAATTGTACATCAACAATAAGGACAACACATTTTCCGAACAGGCCGCAATATATGGACTGGATCATTCCGGTCTTTCAACTCAGGCTGTGTTTTTTGATATGGATCAGGATGGTGACCTCGATCTTTGGGTGATGAATCACGCAGTACGCAATTGGGCGAATATTTCCAGTGATTGGTTGAAAATGGTTGCAGATATACCGTCCGGTGATCGTAAGCGTTTCTCAAACTGTTTGTATAGAAACGATGGTAAGGGAATTTTTGTAGACGTTTCCGAACAGGCAGGCATTGACGAAATTGGGTTCGGATTGGGAATTGCAGTGAGCGATTTCAACGAAGATGGACTGCCAGACGTTTTTATTGCGAACGACTATTTCATTCCCGACAGGCTGTACATTAACAATGGCAACGGAGTATTTGAAGACCGTGTAGAAGCCAAATTTTCTCATACTTCCCATTTTTCGATGGGTTGTGATGCTGCCGATTTTACCAACGATGGAAAGGTAGATCTGGTTGTGCTGGATATGACTCCGGCTGATCATTACCGCAATAAAATGCTGATGGCATCTATGGACATCCACGAGTTTAATTTCCTTACAGAAGTGCAGGGTTTTGTTCCGCAATATATGTTCAACAGCCTGTACCGCAATGAGGGTTCTGCCGTGATGAGCGACATTGCCCATATGGCGGGAGTTGCCAAAACCGATTGGAGCTGGGCGGCATTATTCGCTGATCTCGATAACGACGGACGTAAAGATCTCTATGTGACAAATGGGGTGTACCGCGATGTACTCAACAACGACTGGCGACTGGAATTGATGGAAATGTTGAAAAAGGAGAATTTTTCGGCTGAGGACTATTTTACCCAACTACAGAAAACCGATTCAACCCCCATTGCAAACGACATTTTCCAGAACATCAATCCTTACGCCTTCGAATCGAGAAAGAGCGAATGGGGGCTGGAGGAAACATCTTTTTCAAACGGGGTCGCATACGCCGATCTCGATCAGGATGGCGATCTGGATCTGATTGTCAACAATCTTGGTCGCAAGGCTTTTATTTGCCGGAACAACAGTCGCGAACATTTCGGAGATCACTTTTTGCGGGTTGAGCTCAGCAGCAAA
>CAZJLZ010000155.1:0-3256 GCA_964546775.1 uncultured Cryomorphaceae bacterium
GGACACAGAGGTGCTGAACCGGGTGGGGGAGGAAGTTTATGGAAACTACTTCGCACTGATCAGTTTTTCTTTTTTGATGAATATTTTTCTCGACGCGGGAATTACCAATTTCAATACGAAGAATATCGCGCAGCACAGTCAACTGCTGCAGAAGCATTTTTCCAACATCATTGTGGTCCGGCTGCTGTTGGCTATGGCTTATCTGGTGATAATTTCCGTAGCCGGATTTGCTCTCGGTTATTCGTCCGGCCAGTTGGTGTTGTTGCTTGTTCTCGGTTTCAATCAGGTGCTGGTGGCATTCATTCTATACTTCCGCAGCAATCTCTCCGGACTTCATTTGTTTGTACAAGACAGCATTGTTTCGGTACTCGACCGTGTATTGCTGATCATCTTTATCGGGATTTTGCTTTGGGGAAATGTCACCAATGAGCCTTTTCAGATTGAATGGTTTGTTTTCGGTCAGACAGGAGCCTATGCACTGACGACCATTATTGCGTTTTTGCTTGTACTCCGAAAAGCAACCCGTTTCCGGCTTACATGGAATGTGCCTTTTACGTACATGATACTTAAACAGAGTGCGCCATATGCGCTGCTGATTTTGTTGATGAGTCTTTATTATCGAAGCGACAGTGTAATGCTGGAGCGTATGTTGCCAGATGGCGCGTACCACGCCGGAGTGTATGCACAGGGATTCCGGTTTTTTGAAGCGGCCAATATGATTGCATACCTTTTTGCCGCTTTGTTGCTACCCATTTTTTCGCGCATGCTTAGCCAGAGACAGGTGATAGATGATTTGCTCCGTTTATCATTTAAAATTCTGATGACAGGAGCACTCATTCTCGGGGTGAGTTGTACTTTTTATGCCGAAGCCATTCTTTCATTGCGATATGATGTAGTGTCAGAACAAGCGGTGCACAGTTTTGCAGTGCTGATGGTTTGCTTCATTCCGTATTGCAGCACTTTTATTTTCGGGTCGGTACTTACCGCACACGGTAGCCTCCGGATGCTTAACATCCTGGCAGCTTTGGGTATGATGCTGAACATTGTTCTGAATCTTGTGTTGATTCCCGATCATTTTGCGTTGGGTTCGGCCGTGGCGAGTTTAATCACTCAGATCCTTACGGCTGGATTTCAGGTGTTGCTGGTGCTGCACATCTTTAAATTTGCAACAGACTGGCGACTGGCGCGATCGGTTCTGTTATTTTCCGTTGGCCTCATACTAATCGGGTGGCTGACCCTGCAACTTGACAACCCTCCTATGGTTAATTTTCTATTAATGTTCATTTTAGGCGTGATATGGTCATTTATTACAGGGATGTTGTCGCGATACATGTTTGCTGCATTTATGCGTTATAGAGCATAACCTGCATCCGAACCAATTTTTTCTATTTTTGCAATTTCATTAAATCTACCTCTCTAACGTAATTTTCTAAATAGATGGAACAAAATAATTTCACGTTCGGAATGCTTGTAGCAGTTCTGCGCAGAAGATTTAAGTTGTTGGCTGTTATTGGTATTATCGCGATTATTGGTTCTATTGTTTTCTCTGGTCCCGGTTTCATAACTCCAAAGTATAAATCGCACGCCATTGTATATCCCATTAACCTTGAGCCATATGGGGCCGAATCTTTGACCGAACAACTACTACAGTTGTTTCAGGGAAACGATGTACGCGATAGTGTGATCGAGAAGTTTGAGTTATACCATATTTACGATGTTAATCCGAGCAAGCCGGGGTTTAAGCACAATCTCCATACCGAGTACAACGACAACATTGTGGCATCCCGAACCAATTTTGAATCGGTAAGACTCGAGGTATATGATAAGGATCCGGATCGGGCAAAAGCAATTGCGGATGAAGTTATCCGTCAGATTAATTTGAAAGCCCGTAGATTACAACGTGAAGAAGCGCTCGAACTTCTACAGGCCGCTCAGGAAGAAATGGATTTTCAACGACATGTGCTGGATTCTATCAATAACCTTTTGAGTCATATCCGACGCGATAATGGATTGTTGGACTACCAGCTCCAAACCGAACGCGTGACAGAAGGTTATCTCCAGATGTTGAGTCAGCCAAACATTAGACCCGCTCATCTGGACGAAGTACGAAAAATGCTGGATGACTTGAGTGAGAAAGGCGGAATGTTTATGACACTAACACAGATGAGTGAACTGGGTCATGAAAATTACAACGAGTTGTTTATAGAATATCAGAAAATTCTGAAGGATGTAAATCAGGAAATCAGTTATGTAAACGTAGTGGCCAGTCCTGAAGTTCCGGATAAGAAGTCATATCCGGTTCGGTGGCTTATTGTCGTGACTTCCACCATTTCAATTTTGCTGGGAGCTTTGGTAATTCTGCTTCTGTTTGAAAAGAGACAGGCAAAGGATTGATAACCTCGCTTCGGCCATATCAACTGTATTTATTGCTTGCTTTGGCCATCCTGGTCAATTTCTACCTGCTCGCTACCGAGAGCTATCTGGGGTTGCTATATCCCCTGGGGATCCTCATTTTAATTGCGGCTGTTTTTTCGACGGACAAAGTGTTGCTCTTCATTGTTTTTTGTACTCCGCTTTCTCTGAATCTCGAAAATTTGAATTTTATTGATGCCGGATTTTATTTTCCCACAGAACCGTTGCTTTTTGGGGTTATGCTCTTATACCTGCTACGACTACTGGCCGGTGATGGAATCAGTAAAAAATTTCTAAGGCATCCCATCACGCTTGCCATATTATTGTATATGTGCTGGTTGTTGGTCACCACATTTACCAGTAGTATGTTTCTGATTTCGCTTAAATTTTTTGTGGTCAAGCTATGGTTTATAATCTGTTGCTATTTTTTCGCGAAAGAGATTTTTGCCGATTATAAAAACGTGAAACGATATCTGTGGTTGTATATCATCCCTCTTACAGGGGTCATAATATATACCGTAATTTCTCATTCGACATACCAGTTTGATCAGGAAACCGCGCATTGGGTAATGCAGCCTTTTTTTAAAGACCACACCTCGTATGGAGCTGTCCTGGCAATGTTTTTTCCTTTGGTGATAGGATTTCTGTTTAATCCGAGATACAGCAGCACACTGAAGGTGTTTATTGGCGTAGTCGTGGCTGTCTTCATTATTGGAATTGTGTTGTCGTACACGCGTGCGGCGTGGGTAAGTCTCGTTGGCGCGGCGGCGGTTTTTATTGTGATGAAATTGCGCATAGATTTCCGTTTGCTTGTAATTCTCGGAGTGGTGTTCGGTGGTTTGTT
>CAZJLZ010000156.1:0-5074 GCA_964546775.1 uncultured Cryomorphaceae bacterium
TCATTGCCAATCCGCTGGTGGCCAATTTTGATGTAGTGAATACCTGCGTCGGACAATCTACTCAATTTTTGGATCAGACGTTGGTTCTGAGCGGCACGATTGCAACGTGGCAGTGGGATTTTGGAAACAGCGCTATGAGCAATGAACAAAATCCTTCAGTTGTGTACCCGGAAACCGGTAGCTACAGCGTAACATTAGTCGTAACCGATCAGAGTGGTTGTTCCGATGAAATCACCATGTTGGTTGAAATAAGCGAAGTACCTGTTGCCGGATTCGCTGTTACAGAAATGGACAACGAAGGAACCTTCAGCTTTACCGATCAATCTGTTGGTGCCAATAGTTGGGAGTGGACTTTCGGTGATGATGTCGGTTCGTCAAACGCGCAGAATCCGGCCTATCAATACGATGTTGATGGCTTGTACACCGTCACACAAATCGTCACCAACGAATTTGGTTGCACCGACTCCATTCAGACAGTGGTGAGGTATGAAGGAGAACGCGTACTGCCTCCGAAGATGCCGAATGCTTTCTCACCCAACGGCGACGGAGAAAACGACGTATACTATGTTCTCGGCGGACCATTCTCTGAAATGAATTTCAAAGTTTATAACGGATGGGGAGAACTGATCTTCGAGTCCACCCAACAGGACGATGGATGGGATGGTACTTACCGCGGTCAGGATGTAGAGGTAGGAACCTATGTTTACACCATAACTGCTACCACCATCGAAGAAGAAGAATACAAAAAATCCGGACAAATTACCCTCATTCGATAATACTACTGATGATGCAAAACTTTATATACCGAATAAAATCTTTCGTCATGAATGGATCAACCAAAAAGACAATCATTCTGAGTGTTTTGACAGTTGCAATGGGCGCAACAAAGTTGTTGGCACAGGACCCCCACTTTTCACAATTCGAAGCATTGCCAATGATGCTCAACCCTGCCAATACAGCTATGGGTGATGTCACAGAAATGAGGATCGGATTGCAGTATCGGAGTCAATGGGCATCTATGGGAAACAATTTTACCACAACTGCAGCCAGTTTTGAAATACCGGTCCAGGAAAGGTTCGGCCTCGGAGCTTCCATTCTCGCCTATAACGCAGCAGATGTTTTCTCCACCATCAATTTTATGGTGTCAGGATCCTACCTGATTTCCGATCCTTCGCAAAAGAATTTCATTTTGTCGACCGGGCTTCAAATCGGATTTCTGTACAACCGGATCAACACGGAAAATTTGCTTTTTGGAAACCAATTCGACGGCGTCAATTTCGATCCGGATTTACCAAATAAAGAAATTTTTGACCGAAGAAGTACATTCACACCAGATGCAAGCCTCGGTTTTCATTATGAGAACATCAACTTCCGGAAAAAGCTGAATCCTCACGGGGGCTTTGCAGTCTATCACGTCACGCACCCCAGGGAAAACTTCACCGGTGAAAAGTCCCGGAAGCCTTTACGCTATGTTGTCCACGGAGGTATGCGCATCAATCTGAATCGCGAAGTATCGATTGATCCTACAGTACTTTATATGCGACAACGCAATGCCCAGGAAATCACTTTTGGAGTATTGAGCAATATCGAATTGCGACAGCCTTACGCACTGGTATTTGGTGCTTTTTATCGCAACGCCGACGCCCTGATCCTTCAGGCAGGGGTTCAGCACAACAAAAACCTGTACCGCATCAGTTACGACATCAACACTTCTGGTTTGTCGCAGGCTACCAAGAACAAAGGAGCGATTGAGCTTTCCATACTTTATACTCCGGGAAGAAGACGAATGAACAGGTTTTAGACCAACCCTGAAGACGAATGACAATTCTTGTGAACCGGCTCTCTTCTGGGTATAAATCTGTATTTTTCCGCCTTCTGATCCCGAAAAATAATGATTGCCTGTACCCGACTTCTACTCTGCATTTGCTTCATTCTGTATTTCACTGCCTGTTCCGACCGACAAGAAAAGGCGGAAACGGAGCCGCAAATAAAATCTGAAACCTTATTCGAAGTTGTTGACCCTTCGATTTCCGGAGTCGATTTCAGCAACAAGATTTCGGAAACCAAAGAATTCAATTATCTAAGATATAGCTACATGTACAATGGCGGCGGTGTAGCTGCCGGTGATTTTAACAACGACGGATTAACCGACATTTATCTTACCGCAAACCAGGGAAGCAACAAATTATACCGCAACAAAGGCGATTTCGAATTTGAAGACATTACCGTTTCCGCCGGAGTTGCCGATGATACCGGTTGGACCACAGGTGTGTGCTGGGTCGACATCAACGCCGATGGATTGCTGGATTTATATGTCTGCAAATCGGGTCTGATGCCGGAAGATGAACGGCGGAACAAACTATTCATCAACAACGGCGACAACACTTTTACAGAATCGGCCAAAAAATGGGGAATCGACGATCCGGCGTACTCTACCATGGCCTATTTTTTTGATTACGACAACGACGGCGACCTGGATCTCTACCTGGTCAATCACCGGATAGATTTTATGGACAACATCACCGTCGATCTTGAAAAACAAAAAGAAATTTCGTCCGAAACTTCGGACAAATTGTACCGGAACGAAGGCGACCATTTCACGGACATCACGGAGCAGGCCGGGTTGCAAAACAAAGCCTGGGGACTTTCTGCAGCAATTGCTGACTTCAACAACGACGGTCGTCCGGATATTTACGTCTGCAACGATTTCCGCGAACCGGATCACCTCTACCTCAATCAAGGCGATGGAACTTTCCTTAACGGAATCCTGGATCATTTCGGTCATATCTCGTTTTACAGCATGGGATCTGATATTGCCGACATCAATAATGATGGTTTTGCTGACCTGATAGTACTGGATATGGTATCAGAAGATCACATCCGGTCCAAAAGAATGATGGCGTCGATGAGTTCCGAAAATTTTACAAAAATGGTAGAAATCGGATACCATCACCAGTATATGTTCAATATGTTGCACCTCAACCAGGGCAACGGAGATTTCAGCAATATCGCGCACCTGGCAGGAGTTGCTAAAACTGACTGGAGCTGGGCACCGCTATTGGCCGATTTTGACAACGATGGATTCAACGATCTTTTCGTGACCAATGGCATCCGGCGCGATGTGACCGATGTGGATTACAAGGCATACATCGAACGGCGGTTTAAAAGCGGTCAACCGATGTCGTTCGATGAAGTAATGAAAAACTGGCCCGCAGACAGAATACCGAATTATGCTTTCCGCAACCTGGGTAATCTGCAATTCGAGAATAAATCTAAAGAATGGGGATTTGAGACAGCGGTCAATTCAAACGGTGGGGCTTACGCTGATCTGAACAACGATGGTTCACCAGATCTCATCGTCAACAACATCGATGATCAAGCACTTATTTACCAGAATAACAGCAAAGGGAATTATCTGAGGGTGAAACTCAAAGGATCTGAAAAAAATCCCTTTGGAATCGGGGCTCGAGTTGTGCTTCATTTTGAATCGGATGTTCAGCAACGCGAACAATTTCCAAACCGCGGATTTCAATCTTCGGTAGATTATGTGCTGCATTTCGGACTGGGCCAACACACCACCATTCCACGACTCACAGTAGTGTGGCCAGATGGCCGTTCAGAGACTTTGACAGAAATAGACGCAAATCAGGAATTGACCTTACAATACGTCAATGCAAAAGGCAGTTATCAACGGCCCGAAGCCGATCCATTGTTTGAAGCGATTGACCCACTGAACCTGGGAATCGATTTCGTGCAAGTCGAAAATGAATTCAACGATTTTGAAAAGGAAATCCTGCTTCCGCACAAGCAATCCACCCTGGGACCAGCGATTGCGATCGGCGACCTCAACGCTGATGGTCTGGATGACTTTTTTATAGGCAATGCTCACGGGGCAAGTGCAGCGACCTATTTTCAGACGGCAGAAGGAAAATTCTCAAAAAGGAATCAGGCCTTATGGAACCGGGAATCCGGATACGAAGATACCGGTGCAATCATTTTCGATGCCAACGGCGATGGGTTTCCGGATTTGTATGTAGTAAGCGGTGGCAGCGAACTCGCAGTCAATGATCCACTTTTGCAAGACCGGCTTTACCTGAATGACGGCAAAGGCAATTTTACCCGTTCTGTCGAAGCGCTACCCGAAATGCTGACCAGTGGTCAATGCGTGCTTGCAGAAGACATCGATGGAGATGGCGATGAAGACATTTTTGTTGGCGGAAGGTTGATCCCGGGCCAATATCCTTTTCCCGCGCGATCATACATTCTGCAGAACAACAATGGACGCTTCGAAGATGTTACCGACGCGTTTGCACCCGAACTGAAAAATATCGGAATGGTAACCGATGCCTGTTTTGCCGACTATGACGGCGACGGCGCGAGGGATTTGGTAGTGGTTGGAGAATGGTCCCCCATTATGCTTTTCAGAAAGCACGGAAACCAATTCAGCTTTGACCGCAATTCCAGAGGAACGGCCCAGACGAATGCATGGTGGTACAGCATTGCCGCTTCAGATTTGGATGGTGATGGCGACACCGATTTTGTTGTTGGGAATCTTGGACTCAACAATAAATTTCAACCTTCCAAAGAAAAGCCCCTGCACGTTTTCTGCAATGATTTTGACAACAACGGGACCTACGACATTGTGCTTAGCAAAGAAAGTAAAGGAACTTATTTACCGGTCCGGGGCCGCGAATGTTCATCCGACCAAATGCCGTTCATTGCTCAAAAATTTCCGACGTTCCAATCGTTTGCGGAGGCCGACTTAAATGCGATATACGGAGCCGAAGCATTGAGCAGCGCTTTGCATTATATCGCCTATGATTTCGCGAGTGTCTACATGGAGAACCTTGGAAAAGGTAAATTTAAATTGCACCCGTTGCCGAACACGGCTCAAATGGGTCCGTTGCTGGGGATAGAAATTATGGATATCAACAACGATGGGAATCCCGATATCATTGGTGTGGGTAATAAATTCAATGCCGAAACCGAAACCGCTCGTTATGATGCATCGAGGGGTTTTGTGCTGCTGGGGAATGGAAGCGGAAAATTCGAGAATGCTCCGCAATCAGGGCTG
>CAZJLZ010000157.1:0-6433 GCA_964546775.1 uncultured Cryomorphaceae bacterium
ATGAATCACCGGGGAGGCTAGCAGACGATATGCCGGGTAATTCATAGGTCTGTTCCGCTACTTTCTCTGGAATATAGGTTCCCATTTTCCTCGGAAAAGGCGGGAGCAAACACTGTCCGTTGAAATCTCCGAATCCGCTGAAAAGTTTTTCGAGCCGGTGCCCTTCGCTCCCCACCAACGCGTAATACTGCGGTGCCGTCAGGTCGAGGTATTTGCCCGAATTCCGCGAACTGGAGTGAATCACGCAAGTTTGATCATCCGCATCCACCAGGGCCTTGATGGCCGATGCGTGCATATTTGCGGTTGGCCCACCTCCAACGATAACCGCCTTTTTGAATGATTTTGAGGGTTCGAACATCGGCAGTCGACGATTGTCTTTCACACCATCTTTCTGGTTTTGCAGCGCCCGGATGATGCTGTTGAACGAGTAATATCTTTTGGAAACCCATTCCATAACGTCTTTCTGCGGAAGTGAATTCGCGCCGGACACCATGTACGGCAAGTTGGTTCCCCAACCGTAATGCTGCTGCAAGGTTTCGAATCCATCTACAACTGCACTCAACCGGTTGAAGTTGACTTCTAAACCGTATTTTGAGTTGAGCGCGGTCAATAACAATTCTGTTTTTAAATTCCCGGCTCCGCGCCCCATTCCTGTGATGGTAGCATCCACAATAGAAGCCCCGTTCTCGATGGCGGTCAGGGTGTTGATCAATCCGAGTTCGAGGTTGTTGTGTCCGTGAAATCCGAGCGGAACGGTAACCTGCTCGCGAACCAATTGGATGGTTTCGGTAACATCGTTCGGATAAACTCCACCAAATGAATCCACGAGATAGAAATAATCGGCCACATCGTTTACGGCGCTGAGTTCGTTTAGAAATCCGGTGCGCTCTTTCCAGGTCGACATATACATCACGTTGAAAGCCACTTCGAAACCGAGTTTTTTAATTGCTTCCGCGAGTTCAACCGCGCGTTTCAGGTTGGATGGATCCACCGCCATCCGAACCAGGTCAATAAATTCAGTACACGGCCCGAGCAATTGTTGAACATCCGCAGCACGCACGTCTTTTTCGTTGAGAATAATCGCGAGTTTCTTGTCCGACTTTTGCCGCGCGTGGCGGAGCACATACTCCGGACAATAAAAATATTCGCCAAGGTATTGTTGCATGGGATTGCTGCGGTACCCGATTTCAAGATGGCTGACGGGCAGCGCGTTGAACGAGTCGAAATAAGTTTCTACGAGGTCGTGGGGAAAATCCCAGTTGGTATAATAACCTCCGTCGCGAAGGGTGCAGTCCAGCAGTGTTACAGGTGGCAAAGTTTCAGGCATCTTCATGCAATTGTTTGTCCCGCAAAGCTAATGTTTTTGTGCCCATTTTCGGGCTGTGCTCAGACCAGCTTGTCCGAAAGGATGCTCATTTCGATGGCCGGGGCGATGTTGTCGTATACGATGTTATATACGGCTTCGCAAATCGGCAAGTCTACGTTGAATTTTGCGTTCATGGCGATGATGGATTTTGCCGCGTAATAACCTTCGGCCACCATATTCATTTCGAGCATGGCCGATTTTACCGAATATCCTTTCCCGATCATGCTTCCGAAATTCCGGTTTCGGCTGAACTGGGAATAGCCCGTAACGAGTAGGTCTCCCAGATAAGCCGAAGTTTTCACATCACGGTGAATCGGGCTCACGGCATCAACGAAGCGTTCTATTTCGAGAATGGAATTCGACATGAGTACCGCCTGAAAGTTATCTCCGTAACCGAGACCGTGACATATTCCGCTGGCCACGGCAAAAATATTTTTCATGACCGCCGACAATTCGGTTCCAAATAGGTCATCGGAGGTGGTAGTATGAATGTACCGTGTGGCGAGGATTTTGGCCACAATTTCGGCTTTATCGAGGTCTTTGCACGCAATCGTCAGGTACGAAAGCCGCTCCATGGCTACTTCTTCGGCGTGACACGGACCGCTGATCATAGCAATCGAATTATAGGGCACGTTGAACTGCTTGTGAAAATAGCGAGCGGGAATCGAGTGGTACGCGGCAATGATTCCTTTGATGGCCGACACGATGATTTTGTTCTCGTAGCCTGTGCAGTCGAAATCTTTAAACAGGTCGTACACAAAGGCCGAAGGAGTGGCCATAATCAGGATATCGCCTTTTTTCATCGCGTAGGCGAGGTCGCTGGTGAGTTCGATTTTATCGGTGTCGAATTTCACCGAAGGCAGGTATCGCGGGTTGCGGCCAAATTCCTTGATGTAGGTGATTTTGCTCTCGCTGCGCATCCACCAGGTTACCTCATCGAGGTTTTCGGTCAGCATTTTTACGAGTGCTGTTGCCCAGCTTCCGCCGCCAATCACCGATATTTTCAAGCCTTTACTCATTCGTGATGCCAGTATAAATCGTCATATTTCAAATCAACATCCACGGCATACCGTGTTGCGCGTACCGGAACAAAAATACACATTGGCGGAAAAGCACCTAATACTACATGGAGTTAGGAATGTGAAACCAATGGCATCTCTTGTCACTTCGATTGGAAAGTACATGAAGGGAGAGTGTAATAAGGAACAAAACCCGTCTTCAAATTAATTCAATCCTTTCTCACCATTTCCCGTATTTTGCCTCCACCTAACTCTCGTCCATGTCTCCCAACCAAGTGTTCCCATTTTTCCTCACTCTTTTCCTTTTCGCCTGCTCCACTCCAAACGAACCAGCGGACGATTTCAACGGGGCAATGTCCAGCAAATGGAACGATGAAAATCTCCGTGAAATCCACGAACTCAAAAACAACCGCAATACAGCCGGCTTAATCGAATTTTTGAAACACGATGAAATCCGGTACCGCGCCGAAGCAGCCATGGCGTTGGGATCAGTTCAGGATTCCACAGCGCTGCCCTCACTTTCAGAAGTCACGCAAGACAACGAACCGGAAGTCCGCATGATGGCTGCCTTCGCGCTCGGGCAACTGAAAAGTTCAGCAGCCGCAGAAACTCTTATAGAATTGGTAAGAACCGATACCACCACCGCCATCCGCACGGAAGCTCTGGAGGCAATCGGCAAATGCAATGCTCGGGTGGCGGCAGATTTCCTGAAAAACTACACGCCGCACTTTTTGTTCGATGAATCCGGTCAGGCATGGGGAATTTACCACATGGCACTGAACAAACGCGTGGATAAGGATCACGCACGGGTCATGATCGCAGGACTTTATTCCGAATACGAAGAAATCCGGCTGGCTGCCACTCATTTTTTCGGACGGTATCACGAAGTTGTTGACGACGTAGGCCTGGAACAATTGCTACAACTCGCGGCAGGCGATCGATCGGCAGAAGTGCGAATGGCCGCAGCCGATGCCCTTGGTTTTCATGAAATTGACGGACGAGAGGAAGTATTGTCTGAACTCGTGATTTATGACCAGCACCCCGGTGTGCGCGTGAATGCGATTCGTGCCCTGACCAAAATGGAAGCAGGTTCAACTATGGTAACGGAAGCCTTGTTTGACGGAAACCCGAACGTGTCTACAGCGGCAGCACAATTTTTCGTTCAGTACCCACAACTCGCCGATGCGGAGCGTTTGCGTCAACAAATTGTGGCGCACCCGGTGAGTAAGGTCCGCGGACTATTGTTCTCGGCAGCATTGCAGCAAACCAACGACCACCAGCCGTTGCTGGAAGAATTTGAAAGAACACTCAGCCAGACTTCACCCGAAGATCTGGTACCGATGGTCGAAGCGCTGGTTTGGGCGCCCGATGCGACCAATCTGCTCGATTCTCTTACTTTTTCAGAAACACCAGAGCTTTCCACCGTTGCTTTCATCGCACTCTGGGAACAATATGAAAAGGGGAATAGAACCTGCGACGAATGGGATCAGCTCGTGAACCGGATTTTGGCGCGGGCCGATTATGGACAATTGGCAGTGCTCGGAAACAAATTGCGCAATGATAATTTTATAGCGCAGAAATGTATGGTTGACATTTCTTTTGAGCCGACCATGAGTGCCATTGAACTCCCCGGAGGATTGGAAGCATGGATTGAACTCAACCACGCCCGTACATTACTTACCGGAAAAACCCTATTGCCACAACCAGAAATGAATTATTACAACATCAACTGGGAGCTGCTCCGTGAAGCCGGTTCCCAGCCTGAAATCGTTGTGCACACCGTCCGCGGCTCGTTTGTAATGGTTTTGTTGGCAGAGGATGCTCCGGCAACTGTTTCACATTTACTGGAATTGATTGACGATGGTTTATTTGAAAACAAATCTTTTCACCGGGTCGTGCCGAATTTTGTGATTCAAACCGGTTGCCCGCGTGGAGATGGATACGGAAGCGGAAACGTTTTGCTGCGCTCAGAATTCAGTCCGTTGCATTACGGTCCCGGAGTGGCTGGAATGGCTTCTGCCGGAAAAGATACCGAAAGCACACAGTGGTTTGTCACCCATCGCACCACGCCGCACCTCGATGGCCGCTATACTATTTTCGGAGCCGTGATCGAAGGAATGGATGTGGTTTGGGAATTGACACCCGGAGACAAAATAGAATCGATCGAAAGGAGAAAAGTCAGCAGTAAAAACTAACGCTCGATAATAAATCTACTTTTTTCATTGACGCGCAGCAGATTGTTTCCGTTGCATACTTTTAATCAATCGTCAAATTGTATGCGTTGGTCTAAGAAATGGAAACCGTGCGAAAGCGTGTGCCAGAAAATCTCCAAAAGAAGACGAGTTTTAATTTTTCAAAAGGTATTTTAAGGAACAACGTCAGGTGGTTGTTGGCCTCGCGGGGCATCAACTGATTTCATGTTGAAAACTTAAAATGAATGTGGATTAAATTCGATTGTGTCGGAGATTTATTTTAACAACTTTTGTAATCACTGTGCGGGAATTATCTCCCGCAATTTCTGAAGAAGAATAAATAAGTTAAGGCCTGTAAATCAGGTCTTTTTAGTCGGTTATAGATTTATCCGGCCATGGAATTTTATTTCCGCAAAAAGAGGTTGACGAATTAAATTTTACATTGAAAATGAGCCAAAAAAACACCAACGAAACCAAGGAAAATGTGCCTCCCGGAACAGAAATGACAGCACAACAAATCATCGATTCAGAACCGATTCTAAGCGAAAACAAGAACCGATTCGTGTTGTTTCCCATTCAACACAACGATATCTGGTCATTTTATAAAAAAGCCGAGGCCAGTTTCTGGACGGCAGAAGAAATTGATCTGGAAGCAGACCTGGTGGATTGGGATCAGAAGCTCAACGAAGACGAACAACACTTTATAAAACACGTGCTCGCATTTTTTGCTGCGAGCGACGGAATTGTCAACGAAAACCTCGCGGAAAACTTTGTGGCCGAAGTGCAGTACACCGAAGCCAAATTCTTTTACGGCTTTCAGATCATGATGGAGAACATCCACTCCGAAACGTATTCTTTGCTGATCGATACCTATATTAAAGACAATAAAGAGAAGAACGAATTGTTCAACGCCATCGAAACGTTGGATTGCGTGAAGAAAAAGGCGGACTGGGCGCTGAACTGGATCGAGAGTGATTCGTTTGCCGAACGCATCGTTGCCTTTGCAGCGGTGGAAGGAATTTTCTTTTCGGGAAGTTTTTGCTCTATTTTCTGGCTCAAAAAACGCGGCCTGATGCCCGGTCTCAGCTTTTCGAACGAGTTGATTTCCCGCGACGAAGGACTGCACTGTGATTTTGCTTGCCTTCTCTATACCGAACACATCAAGAATAAATTACCGGAAGAACGCGTCCGCAAAATAATTGTCGATGCGGTAGACATTGAGAAAGACTTTGTGTGCGAAGCGTTGCCGGTGAAACTGATAGGCATGAACGCCGATCTGATGAGTCAGTATATAGAGTTTGTGGCGGACAGACTGCTGATGGAACTGGGGTGTGAGAAAGTTTACAACGCAACAAATCCTTTCGATTTTATGGAGATGATTTCTCTGCAGGGCAAAACCAACTTCTTTGAAAAGCGCGTAGCTGAGTACCAGAAAGCCGGCGTAATGAGCGAGAAGGGAAGCAGTGCCTTTACCACCGATGCCGACTTTTAACCACGAACCAATCTGTTTAACCTCTTAATATCCCAAGCATTATGTATGTAGTCAAAAGAGATGGCCGCAAAGAATCTGTCAAATTCGATAAGATAACCGCCCGGGTTAAAAAGCTCTGTTACGGGCTCAATACCATTGTCGATCCCACCGTGGTGGCCATGAAGGTCATCGAAGGAGTTTACGAAGGAGTGACCACCTCTGCCCTCGATAATCTGGCTGCTGAGACAGCCGCTTCCAACGTGGTGAAACATCCCGATTACGCGCTGCTCGCCTCGCGAATCGCGGTTTCCAACTTGCACAAAAACACAAAGAAATCGTTTTCTGAAACGATGCAATTGCTGCACGATTATATAGATCCCAAGAA
>CAZJLZ010000158.1:0-6184 GCA_964546775.1 uncultured Cryomorphaceae bacterium
TGGTTCAATGTTACCTCCATCAACTGCGAACATTCGGGTCCGGCATTGTCTGCCCACACCGTAATGATCAGGTCACCAGGATTCAGTGCCACAAAGTCACTCAATATAACAGGTGAATCGGTCAAGTTTTCAATAATTCCCACCGTGGAACCACTAAGATCAATGGTTAAAGGATTTTCGGGAGACGCATTCGAAAAGAGGAGCATATTGTCCGTGGCGCCACATTCACCTGGTACGATTTCTACCTCGAGTTCATAGTCGGGTGGAAGTTCGTCCACAGTCGCCTCAAGAGTATCTGAGCAACCGGAATCAGTATTGTTCACGATTAACTGTATATCTCCGGCAGGTAAATTTTCATTTTCAGGACCTTCTAATCCATTGCTCCACGTAAAAACAAAATCAGCCAATTCGCCTGTTGCCACCGCCGAGCCATTGGAAAGGCCGCAATCTGCTGGTTCTGTTTCAATAATTCCGTTCCAATCGAATCCGCAGGGAGCAGGAACCTGGACGAGAAACGTAAGGGTTTGGGTGTCTTCCTGTCCACACACATCGGTTACTGTAACGATAAACTCTACCTCTACATTCTCATCAGGAGCGGAATAGTTGAATTCGCCATTGGATTGCCAGTCAAGTTCGCCTTCGCCATCAGATACAGATTGTACTGTACATCCATCACAAATATCATTGTCTAATAAATTGCCGGACGCCATTTCTCCGGCATCGACTTCAACGACATCATCATTCAAAACAAAGTCGGGCAATTGAGATTGCTCCAGTACCAGTTGAATTTCTTCTGTACAGTCCGGTCCGGCTGCGATGGAATAGACTTCGATCGTTAAATTGCCCGGGTTCAATGGAACAAAATCGCCCAAAATTAGCGATGAACTTGTCACCCCTTCAATTGAACCCGAAGAGGCCCCTGAAACAACAATCGTGAGCGCATTATCCACAGACGCGTTTGAGTTGAGCACCACACCATCTATTGCCCCACAGGACCCCGGATCGACAACTGCATCGAGCATATAATCTGGTGGTAACTCTTCGATCTCCGCGACTAACGTGTCTATGCACCCAGTCGTCGTATCTGTGACAAACAATTGATACGACCCTGCTGGGATGTCTTCATTTTCGGGAAAGTCGACGCCATTGCTCCATGAAAAATTGTACGGCCCAAACAACTCTTCAGTAGCAAAAGCGCTACCGTCGTCGAGTCCGCAACTGGCAGGTGTTGTATCAATCTGTCCCGCCCATTCAAACGCACAGGGTGGATTTTCAACAATTATCACAAGATTCTGTGTACCCTCCTGGTCGCAGGCATCTACAATAGAAACCACATACACCACTTGCCCTCCGAAGTTGTCCGGAGCTGTATAGGTGAAGTTGCCTTGCGGATTCCATTCCAGCGTTCCTTCCGCATCTGATATTGATGCAATTACACAACTTGTGCAAATGTCATTGTCGAGAACATTCCCATCGATGGTTTCACCTGCATTTACCCAGACGGTATCGTTAATCAACACCAGGTCACAATTGGTGGGCGAAATGACAAATAAAAGTTCGGATGTATCTTCTGCACCGCAAGGGTTCTTTATGGTGATCGTGTAAACGGCCTCTCCCCAAAAATCTTCGGGTGAAAAGAACTCAAAGTCGCCATTGGGCATCATTTCCAGAATTCCGGTCTCACCTGAAAAATCTATCACTTCACAGTTAAAACAGAGGTCATTCTCCAGTACATTTCCGGTAACCCCATCGCCCTGATTCAGAAAATATATATCATCGTTGGCTGCAATTTCAACCGCTTCGATGCTCACATTCACTGTGCTGATTCCGGTCTGGCCCTCTTCGTCTTCCACAGAGATTGAAAATTGCGCATCTTCTGAAAGGCTTGCGGGGATAGATATCGTGGTATCGTTGATCAATACTACACCAGCTGGTGCATCATTAATTCCGGTGATTATCAACCCGGTGCCCACGTCATTTTGCAGCGGATAAATGAGCATAGATTGGCCGCAAGTGACTGAAAAACTATCGGTTAACAGTTCAAAATCCGGGTCTGGTTCCGGATCAGATTCATCATTGTCAAGCGCCAGGGCAATGGCAACTCCACCTCCAACTACGATCAAGCCCGCGGGAACAATGAGATGATATGGAACCGGATTCTGCGTAAGTTTTGCCTCCGCAGAAACCGGGTCGATGTTTTCCCAGGGGTCTTGTGCTGGGACTGGTTTGTTCATGCCTGTTGTATCGATGGGTTCCATGCCTACGCTGCCTTTTTCAGCCTGAGCTGAACTCGAAGCACCTTCTGCCTCTGCAGCTTCTGAGTCAAGCACCAATTCATCATCGCCTAAAACCGATTTTTTTATCCAGCCTTCTTTCCATTCTCCGTCGACCTTTACTCGAACTTTTACATAGCCCCCTTTCTCCTCCTCATCCAGGACCTCCACCTCGTCGTGATAATCAACGCCAGTAACCGGGTCGGAGTACCTGTCTGGCTTTTCAAGAACTACAGCATCAGGATTTGTTTTATCGACTTTTACCAATGTTGTATTGTCTTCCCCGCCCTCAGGACTTTGTTGGGCGTTGACGCTTGTCGCAGCGAAGAGGAACGGTAACAAAAACAAGTATTTAAAAAGATTGGTCATCAATCAAGACTTTTCCTTTGTATAAACGCGTTTTAACGCTTCACCCAATTCACTATCAGGGTCTACACCAATGGATTTGCATGCTTTTTCGTGTGATTTTCCATTGATTGCGCGCTCAACGGTGTAATCGTCGTATTTCTTTCTTTGCCAAACGTCAAAATCCTCCTTGTCCTCTATATCTTCGAGATCAGCTGTATTTGATGTTTCGCTACTTACGTCTCCAACAGCACCGTCAAGCTTTTCTTTGGTTTCCGACGATAATGTATTTTGCAGCTCAGCATCCTTATCAGATTTGATCACTTTGGCCGAAGAACCAACAAGGTTAAAACTATTCCAGAAGTCCTCCACCCCACCTTCCAGACGCTCCTGAACTTCGGGAGCAGCATTTTTGATTTTGGTTCCGGTGTTTTCTTCGTATTGGGTGGTCATTCGTTCAGAAAATTCTTCCTTAGTGTATGTATCATTCGTAAGTACACTCGAATACAGCCAAAGCGTTTGTTGAATAATGGCTTCTCTTTCCTCATCGGGAGTGCTGGAAAATGGGGTAGCGATCATGCCTGCTTCCTGAAGAATGTCAGTAGTTACCGAAATACGACTGATTGCGTCAAAGAGGAATGCAGCGGTAACTTCGGGATCTGTTTTGTTACTCAACGCAATGGATTGATCGGCTCCGGGATCAATACCAGCAGGGATGTTGGCCAGATAAGGTCCCCCGTCTGCGGGCGCTTCAATGATTTGAATACCGTGCTGCTGCAATTCGCCCGGGCCTGGAAATGTGGCATCTTCAGGAGTCACCCAATTGCTCACCGGAGAACTTTCAACACCAGAAGGCACTGGGGGTTGACGGATGTCTGCACAATAGCCTTGAACCGGAATAACTACAGATTCTCCCGGACCAATCGATCCAATCGGGGTTTGACCGTGTTCATTTGGCGTTCCGGAACCTTCAGCAATACCCGGCGGCCAACTAGATTCCGTAGCCACGTAACTCTGATGTTTTCCATCGGAAGGAATGTAGGCCATGGAACTTTCTAAATCTATTTTTTCATTTTCATACTTTCCTTTTAATCCAAAAATGTTGGACGCTTCATTGATATCTGTATCAACAAATGCAATTGCATCCAACCCGGATTTTCCGGTAGCCACCAACTGAACCGGATTGGATCCCGTATTAGTCGCCGTGATTGTGAGGATGTGACCGGTGGTCTGGCCGGTGCCCTTTGGAACAATCGTCAAAGCAATCTTTGAACCCAAATCCTCGGAGACCTTCATAGCCTTTGTTCCCAGTTCCTCGGCCAAATCGCTATTGCCGGAGACAGCAGCCTGGTCCGCAGCATTCTGATAATTTGATTTCGCCTTGATTCGCTCGGAATCAGCTTGAGCATCGTTACCGGCTTTATCGAAATCTTCGGCGGCCTGCTCGTAATTTTGTGCTGCCTCTTTGTATTTACCCGCTTCCACCTGCTTTTCGGCAGCATTAGCCCGAGCCGTGGCAGCCTCACGGTAGGCATTTTGGGCGTCAACATCACGACCTTCATTCTCGGCCGTTTGGGCTGTCGCAGTGGCTTCTTCAGCCTGCTCTAGCCATTCTTCGGCAGTTTGTGCTAGTAGGCAGGGAACCAGGAACAGCAAACAAAATGTGAAAACAATGCTTTTCATAGTTTGGATTTTTCGTTAAGGCAAATTGGTTGCGCAAAGAGGAATACTGAAACATAGCTGAATGGAAAGTCATAACACTTTATGAGAAAGAATTTAATATCATAAAAAAGTAGAATCAACAACATGGTCAACAGGTTGGTCACATTAAAGCTACACAATATAAGCTAACATCCAAGGACTTAGATCCTGTTTCTCGACAAATATTTCCCTGAATAGTAAATGACTGGACGGTGGAAAATGGACAGATAATCTCCTCAACACTCCGGCAGGTCGTCGATATATCACCTCGCCGAAAATTTTTCATTATTGCCCGTAACTTGTTGAATGTGTTGCACAAAAAACGCGGACTCCTACCGGAACCCGCGTTCATTAATACGATATGCGTGGAAAATTAATTCGTTTCGCGGTACCCTACCATGATACTCACACAACCTTCGTGAATCAACTCATTGGGGTTATCTTTCACCGGAACATTTACTTTTACAAGTATCTGCTGAGTTGATTCTGGTCTGAAATCGAAAAAAGCGTCTGGATTATCAGCAGATCGGGTGTACAATTCGTTCTTTTTCTTGTCCATAACTGTGAACTCCAATTCTCCCAGTACAGGATGCCCACAGACCAACAATCTGTATTCCTGCCCCCCGTAAAAAGTAAGTTTCAGTTCAGCTTCATCACCAGGCACCAACATGGTGCTATTGAAATTTTCGTTGGGAACAAAATCTTCCAGCATAGGCCGGCACGTATTTTTTGTAAAGCTTTTGCATTGACCGAATGCAGAAGTGGTCAAAAACAAGAGGGCAATAAAAGTAATGGTTCTCATATCGTAGTGGTATTTGTTCATTGGATGTATGAAGTCCTGATTTCACTGACGCGTTGGGTGATTTGTTGAAGTTGGTCGTTCGTAATATTATATGTCGATCCTCCTTCTATAACCGTCACTCCCGAGGATTCATCCGTAGTAACTTCACTTTGTTCCGTGGTTATTTCGATTTTGTCATAGATAGATTGAAGCGATTGCAAGTCAGCAAGAATATCATCCAAACCTCCGGCAGCCCGGTAGCTTTCAACCAGTTCTATGAGATCT
This sequence comes from uncultured Cryomorphaceae bacterium, assembly GCA_964546775.1. GTDB lineage: Bacteria > Bacteroidota > Bacteroidia > Flavobacteriales_D > SKUL01 > SKUL01. Next base: position 5,386 of record CAZJLZ010000158.1, read on the forward strand.
CCGAGTGAATATTTCTGATCGGCAATTCGCTTTTGTAAATCCTCTGGAACATCATCTTGACTCTTGGCAATACTCGTAGCGAGATGTAACCCTTCAATCCAGCCTCCCGTGATCACCAAAGCTGAAATATTCTGTCGGTCATTCTCTTTTAAATATGCATCGAGCGTGTAAAATGAATCTGAAATAATTTCCAATAATGAGTCCCGGTTTTCAATATTCATTTCAATCCGGTCCATTGTTTCATTGCTGAATGCATTGGTAACTCCCAATTTATCGGCGAGTTGTTTTGCGCAGGAGAGATAAATGATAGCTTCCTGATTCTGATTGAATATACTGGCATAGCTAAGATCCGCTCCATAAATCCCCAGATTCAATGCCTGTCGTTTTGAAGAGGTGTATTTCACCACATTGTTGATATCGTTGAGCATTTCCGACTCGTAGCCGGTGCCGGTTTTCTTCAATAAAGACGCCATTTCCATTGGTGAAGGAATCGTATAAAATATTTCCTGCACCTTTTGTAATTTATTATCCGCGCTATCAATTGCGTTGGTGGTATCTGATTCAACGTCGGTAATTTCTTTTTGATTATCGGAGTTGGAGCATTGGCACGCCGATAAAATTCCTATGGTAAGTATCAATGCCAATGACAGGTTGGCCAATTTTTGGATTTGCATGTCTGGTGCTTTAGAGGTTATAGCAACAAATATAGATTTATTCGGTAGGTCTCGCAGCTGCAAAACTCCAAACTTTAAACAAATTGCTGTTAATGTATACTGGAGAGAGAGTGGCTTTCGGCAAT